>CALZIZ010000006.1 GCA_945787465.1 uncultured Desulfuromonadales bacterium | reverse complement strand
GCCGAGGCGATGCAGCAGGTCGCCGGTGAGGATTTCGACCTGGTGATCACCGATATCAAGATGCCGGGGATGGATGGGCTCGAACTGCTCAAGGAGCTTAAGTCCTTTGACCCTGGATTGCCGATTGTCATGATCACCGCTTACGGCACTGTCGAGAATGCCGTCCAGGCCTTGCGTTCCGGGGCCTACGATTACATCACCAAGCCCTTTGAGACCGACGAGATCAAACTGACCGTGGCCAAGGCCCTCGAGCGGGAGAGGCTGCTTGCCGAGAACCGCTACCTGCACGAGGAGCTCGAAGGGCGTTACAGTTTTTCCGGAATTATCGGCGGCTCCCCTGCCATGAAGCAGGTTTTCGATGTTTCCTCCTCGGTGGCGGTGAGCAACGCCAATGTTCTGGTGACCGGCGAAAGCGGCACCGGCAAGGAGCTCATTGCCCGCTCCATTCATTTCAGTTCGCTGCGCAAGGAAAAGCCGTTTATTGTTCTTAACTGCGCCGCGCTGTCCGAGGGGGTGCTCGAGAGCGAACTCTTCGGTCACGAAAAGGGGGCCTTTTCCGGGGCGCTGCATACCAAGAAGGGGCGCTTTGAACTTGCCCATGAGGGCACACTGTTTATCGACGAAGTCGGTGAGATGAGCCTCAACGCCCAGGTCAAGCTGTTGCGGGTGATTCAGGAGCATGAATTCGAGCGGGTCGGCGGCACGCGAACCATCCAGAGTGATGTGCGCATTGTCGCTGCCACCAACAAAAACCTCGAGGATGAGGTCAAGCGGGGCAGGTTTCGCGAAGACCTCTTCTACCGCCTCAACGTCGTCAATATCCACCTGCCGCCGCTTCGCGAGCGTCGGGAGGACATCGAAGCGCTGGCCAGCAACTTTCTCGAAAAATATGCCCGTGAGACGGGCAAGCGCATCGAACAGATTTCCCCCCGGGCCCTGAGCTGCCTGCTGGCTTACGAGTGGCCGGGCAACGTGCGCGAACTGCAGAACGTTATCGAACGGGCTGTGGTTCTGGCCAGGGGCGAGGTGGTGACCCCTCGCGAATTCCCCGAAGGGTTGCGCGGAGATGCCCAGATCTGCCTCGAGCTTCCCGAGCGCGGCGGGAGCCTTACGGAGATTCTCGAAGACCTCGAACGTCAGCTTATTATTCAGACCCTGCGGCGGGAGAAGGGGTCGCAAACCAGGGCTGCCGAGGCCCTGGGGATCAAGCGCACCACCTTGCGGTATAAGATGGAAAAATACCGGCTGCTGGACTGACGCCCTTCCAGAAAAATCCCTGCCCATGGCCCAGATTCCGCAGGCGAAGTCCCCTGCAAATCGAATCGAAAGGTCAGTTTCTTCTCCTCACTCTTCACGTATCACGCCTTAAGGATTCATGTCTGTGTTTTTCAGTGGTATGCAAATTGCTCGACAAGTATGATCCTTAACCTTTCAGATGGACAGGTATCCAATGTTGCGACTGCTGACAACGACCCTTCTGCTGACCCTGCTTGCCATGCCCGCAGGGGCCTGTTTCGGGCCCAAGCTCTATCTGGGCACGGGGCAGGAGCCTGCTGAGACGGTTCTTTTTGAGCTGGTCGCCCTTTATGTCAAGGAGAAGACCGGAACCGAATCGGTGCGTGTTGAGCTCGAAGGCTCCGATCCTGCCGTCAAGCTGAGGGCCGAAGAGATTGACATGGCGTTTTTCACCCAGCATCCCGCCTCGGGAACGGTGGTCCTTGAAATCCCCGGGCTGCCGCTGCTGGTCGCAGGGCCTCGCCCATTGAACGATCTGCAGTTTACCACCGTCGCTCCGGCCCTGAAAAAGCTCGACCGGCTCCTTGGGGCCGAGCAGGTGAAAAAACTGGTGAAGCAGGTCGAGCAGGGAGCCTTTCCCGGCGCTGCGGCACGGCGGTTTCTGATGTCCCAGGGGTGGATCTGATGCTGGTGCTTCGCTTTTTCTGCCTCGTTGCCCTCGCCTCGCTCTTCGGGTGTCTTTCCGCTCCGGTTCCGCATTCTGTGCCGCCAACTGTGCCACAGGAGATCGGCGGCCAGATACAGGGACGGCTGGTCCTTTCGGGGCAGGTCGTTTTTACCGGGGATGTTCTTGTGCCCCGGGGCAGTTCTCTGGTGATCGAGCCTGGGACCGAGATCCTGGTGCCTTTCTCCGAGAGCACCAAAATCGATCCCGAGTACCTCTCCTCTGCCACCGAGCTGCTGATCCGAGGAACCCTCGAAATTCGCGGCACAGCGCGTCAGCCGGTGCGCTTTATCCCTCAAGGTGTTCCTGCAGGTGAACCGGTGGCCTGGGCGGGAATCATCCTCGATAGTGCTGAAACCAGCCGTATCGAGCATGCCGAAATTACCCGGGCCGAAACCGGCATCCTTTGCATCAGCTCTTCTGCGCTGCTGCGCAACAATCAGATTCTGGGCTGTCGCTACGGCATCATCGCCCAGCGCGACAGCTCCCCCGAAATCCGCGGCAACCGTATCTCCGGCGGTGAAGGCGGGGTCTTCTGCTGGTGGAACTCCCACCCCCTGCTGGCGGAAAATCAGATTGCCGGCAACGAAGAAGAGGGCCTGTTCGTCGATCGCGCCAGCCGCCCGACCTTGAGGGGCAACCGCATCACCGGTAACGGCATCGGCCTCGCCCAGTACGGGGCCGAGATCTCCGGAGGCGCCGGGCAGTTTCAAGGCAACCGCCAGGACCACCGCATTCTGGCGGGGGAGGGAGTCCGATGAGGATATTTCTGCTCGCCACAGCGCTGATTTTTTTGAACGGTATTGCCGGCGCCGCGACTCCCTTGACCTATATCGGAGAAAATACGGTTTACGAGGATACGGTCTGGGAGGGAGAGGTATTAATTGACGGGATTCTGACAGTTGCGCCTGGCGTTACGCTGGAAATCCGCCCAGGAACAGTGATTCGTTTCACCTTCTTCGACAGTAACGAGGACGGCATCGGCGAACACGAAATTTTTGTGCAGGGGATTTTCCTGGCCCGCGGTACGGCCGAGCGGCCGGTGGTTTTCACCTCGGCCGGCTCCGATCCCCGTCCCGGTTTCTGGGGCGCCCTCAATATGATGGCCTCTGAAGAGAACAACCGCCTCGAGCACTGCATCGTCGAATACGCCTATCGCGGCTTTCATGCGCATTTTGCCAGGGCCGAGCTGAAAAACTGCCTTTTCCGTTTCAATGTCCGCGGCGCGCAGTTTCAGGAATCGACCGTTGCCATAGAGCAATGCCGCATTGAGCGCAACCTCAACGGTCTGCAGTTTCGCAACTCTGAGGTCACCCTGGAACGCCTGACGGTGACCGATAATCATTGGGGGGTGCGCTGCGTTTACAGTGATGTCGCCATGAACAATTGCCGGATCGAGGGGAACCTCATCAACGGCATGAGCCTGCGCGATTCGAACCTTCAGGCTCGGGCCAACCGCATTAGCGGCAATCGCAAAGGGCTTTACCTGCAACGCTCAAAGGGGACCATCGAGGGCAATCTGCTTGCCGATAACAGCGAGCATGGCATTTTTCTTGAAGAGAGTGAATGTGAGCTGGCAGCCAATCGCATCACCGGCAACGGCCGGGCGGGGCTTCGGCTGATCGATTCCTCCGGTCGTATCGAAGGCAATTGGCTTGCCGGCAATGGCGAATACGCTGTCATCAATGACGGTACCGAAGATGCCGCCCTCGGCTCCAACTGGTGGGGGGCGCTGGCCGAAGAGGAGATCTCCACGCTGATTCGCGATGGCCAGGATCGTCAGGGGCTGGGGCTGGTCGATTTTTCCGCTCCCCTGGCCCATCCCCCTGCCATGACAACGGATGTTCTGAATGTTAAGGAATGATATGAAGTTTTACAGGGCAAGGTTTTGCAAGTCGGTCTCTTTATTCGCTTTGGTTTTCTCCGCTCTGCTGCTTGTTCTTTGCGGTTGCGACCAGGCTCAACAGCGGCCCAAAATGCGTATCGGCTACATGAACTGCAACAGCGAGGCTGAGACCCTGGAAAGGTTTCGTCCCCTGACCCGCTACCTCTCGGAAAAGCTCGGCGTCGATTTCGAGACGGTCCCGGTCGATACCCAGGATTTCGAAGAGCGCTTTGCCAAGGGGGAGTTCGATTTTACCCACAGCAACTCCCTGGTTTACATCATCCTGCGCGAAAACCACGCACTTGAACTTCTGGCCACCGAAAAACGCGGCCAATACGGCTCGCGTACCGCAGGCGCCATCATCTCCCGCAAGGGCAGCGGCATCGAGAAACTCGAAGATATCCGCGGCAAGCGCATGCTTTTCGGCCCCCAGCTCGCCCCCACCGGTTACCTTGCCCAGTACGACCTGATGCTCGCCGCCGGCATCGATCCTGAGCTTGAACTCAGCTATTACGCCATCCCCTCTGGTTCCTTCAAGCACGAAAAGGTCGTCTACGGGGTATATTTCGGCGAGTTCGACGTGGCCGCGGCCCCGGCACTCGACCTCGAGGTCATGACCCACGAGGGAAAAATCACCGCTGATGATTTTAATATTCTCGCGCAGAGCCCGGTCATCCCTTACTGCACCTTCGGGGCTTCAGCCGGAGTGAATGCCGAACTCAGGGAAAAGTTCCGCAAGGCGCTCCTTGAGCTCAAACCCGAGGATACGGTTGAGATAGAAGGCGAGCGGATCCGCGTGCTCAAGTCGGCCTGGGTCGATGGATTCGAGCAGCTGCTCGACAGCGATTACGACCCGATCCGGGGCATGGCCCGCCGGGCCAACATGCCGCCTTACCAGGAGTTTTAGAGAAACATGCTGCAGGACTGGTTTGACAGGTTGATCTGGCTTGGGCTGGGCGCAACTCTTGCGGCCCTTGCCGCCCTTGTTCTGCTCGGCGCCCCCTCGGGGAGCGATGCCCGGCATCTGTCCGCCCTCGACAAGGGGATGGAGCAGGAGATCGCCTACCAGGCCAGGGTCAGTTTCCTGCAAAAGCTCTACGGCCCGGTGCAGGCTCTGCAGGATGGCGGAGAGACGCAGCGGGCCCTGCTCAAGCTGCAGGAGCTCGAGCGCAGCTACCCCGGCGAGGCCCATGGTTACCTGCTAAAAGGCGCTATCCTCAAGCAGCAGGGGGTGCTCGAAGAGGCGGTCGGCAACTATGTGCACGGGGTGCGACTCAACGGCGATTACATCGACGAGGCCAGTCCCCTGTCCCGGCGGACGGAAATCCGTCAGCTGGTCGATGAGGGGCTTACAACCCTTGGCCCCCGGGCCCGGCGCAACCCTGACAATCCCACCCTCGCCGCGGCGCTTAAAAACGTCTATTACCTGCAGAGCCGTCTGGCCGGGGGCTGTGAATAGAGCTATGAATCTTCGAGACGCAAATTTCTGGGCGTCGGTGCCGGTGTGCTGCTGGGTAGTCTCGGGGTGCTTCTTGCGGTCTGGGGCAACCCTGAAAACTCCGGTCTGTGCGTGTCCTGTTTTATCGAAAACAGTGTCGGTGCCCTGGGGTTCCACGACAACCCGCGCATGCAGTACCTGCGTCCCGAGTTGATCGGCTTTGTCCTTGGGGCCCTGATCTGTGCCTGCGGCTTTCGCGAATTTCGCTCCCGGGGCGGCAGTGCCCCTTTGCCTCGCCTGGTCTCCGGTATTTTTCTGATCGTCGGTTGCGCGGTCTTTATCGGCTGCCCCATCAAGCTGCTGCTGAGGTTCACCGCCGGTGACCTGACGGCCCTGGGCGGGGTGCTCGGCCTTGTGGCCGGCGTCTGGGTCGGGCTTCGGTCCCTGGCCTCCGGGGTGCACCTGGGGCGCCACAGCGAGCAGGGGGGCGGCAGCGGGTTGCTGGTTCCCGCGCTGTTTGTACTGCTGCTGGGCTTTCTGCTCACCCGACCGGGATTTCTGATCTTTTCTGGTCGCGGCAGCGCCGCCCAGCATGCCCCTCTGCTCATGTCTCTGGGCGCGGGCCTGGTTCTCGGGGCTCTGGCACAACGAAGTCGCTTCTGCATTACCGGAAGCCTGCGCGATACCATGCTGATGGGCCGCCGCTCTCCCCTGCTTTGGGGGTTGCTGGCGTTTGTCGTTGCCGCGGTGGCCTTCAACATTGGTACGGGCCGCTTCCGGCTCGGGCTTTACGGGCAGCCCGGCGCTCACCTTGAGCACCTTTGGAGTTTTCTGGGGATGGGCCTGGTCGGCTGGATCTCGGTCCTTATCGGCGGTTGCCCGTTTCGCCAGCTGGTCAAAGCCGGAGAAGGGGATGCCGATGCCGGGCTGGTGGTGATTGGAATGTTTATCGGCGGGGCACTTGTCCAGTCCTGGGGCATTGCCGCCACCGCAGCCGGCGTTTCCATGAATGCCAAGGTCGCTCTTCTTGTCGGTTTCGTTTTCGTTCTTGGCAGCAGTCTGCTGTTTCGCGAACGGTCGACGGCTTAGATTTTCTGACTCGTAACCCAGACAAAGGCTATTTGCCACCAAGACGCCAAGGCACCAAGAAATTCGAAAACCTCGTAACCATAATGGCCCTTCTTGGTGTCTTCGTGCCTTGTATGGTGTTTTCAGTGGTGGGGTAGGCCCTACTCCGTTCGGCCTGAGCCTGTCGAAGGCCCTGGAAGCGTCTGCTGAACCAATGCTTCGACAGGCTCAGCATGAACGGCAGGAAAAAAGGTTTTTCGCTCTTCTTGGTGGCTTGGTGCCTTGGTGGCCAGAGATAAGGTTTTGAGAATTTATTTTTTAGAAAGGAATTAAGAATTTGGGACCTCTGCTACGCAACCCCGAGATCATCTGGCGGGTTGAAAAACGTCGCGAACAGGAAGTGCTCCAGACCCTGGAACAGGGGGAAGATGCCTCCGAGCTGGGTACCGTGATCCTGATCATCTCCGGCATGATGCACCAGCTCAACCTGGTCGGCGGCAAAATCTGGAGCCTCTGTGACGGTTCCCGCGGCCAGAACGAGGTTGTCGATGCCCTGGCTGCCGACTTCGAGGTGGAGCGCGAGGTTCTTGCCCAGGATGTTCAGGACTTCATCGATGATCTTCTCAAAAGAGGGTGGCTGACCTATGGCTGATGCCTTTACCGACCTGTTTTCTGCGCCGCTGACCTTTAACTGGACCCTGTCGTTTCGCTGCAATTTTGCCTGTTCCCACTGCTACAGCCGGGATGAGGAGGCGCAGGAGTTAACCACCGCGGAGATTCTGCGCATTGTCGATATTCTTGCCGACAAGCAGGTGCCGTTTATCAACTTTGGCGGCGGAGAGCCACTGGTGCGGGACGATCTGTTCGAGATCGCCAGTTATGCTTCGGGCAAGGGGCTCAATGTCTCCATGAACTCCAACGGCTGGCTGATCGACCGGGACGCAGCCCGGCAGCTCAAGCAATGCGGCTTTAAGAGCGTGGGAATCAGCATCGACAGCGCAGAAGCCGCGCTGCACGACGATTTTCGCAATATGCCCGGTTCATTCGAGCGGGCTGTGGGCGCCCTCGATGCGCTGCGTGAAGCCGGCCTTAAGACCACCATGAGTTCGGTCATTTCCCGGATCAATCATCAGCATTTCCGCGAATTGCTCCAGTTGGCCCGTGACCACGGGGTCAGCCAGGTCTATCTGCACAATTTCAAGTGCAGCGGCCGGGGATTCAAGAACCGCGAGGACCTCGATCTTTCACCCGAGCAGTGGAAGGCCTTTTACATCGAAGCACTTACGGTCAAGCAGGAGACGGACGATCTGCTTATCTCCTTCGATGACCCGGTTATCGCCTCGCTGCCCGGTTACGACGAAATGCCGTTGGTCAAGGGCAGCAGCTGTGGTAAACTTTCTCTCAATCTTCGCCCTAACGGCGATATTACCCCTTGCGGTTTTATTCCCCTGGCCGTGGGTAATATCCTTAAGGACGACTTTGACCGTATCTGGTACGACTCGCCGGTTCTGAACAAGATGCGCAACAAAGAAGCGACAGGCAAGTGCCTGGACTGTGGAGCATTTGAACAATGCCTCGGTGGCTGCACGGCCCGCTCATTTGCTACAACGGGGGATTTCAACGAGCCTGATCCCCACTGCTGGAAATAGACCTTGAACGTTCTGTTCACATCTGCCACGAGAAGGCCAAGTTGCTTGGCCCGTGAACTTTAACCCTGAAGGAGGTGAGGCAAATGAAGAAGTACATGAAGCCCCGGGTGGTCGGTTCCTCTAACGTCCATCCCTGCTAACCAAAAAAGGGGGCAGCTTGGCTGCCCCCTTTTTTGTTGCCTTTTTGCAAACTAGCCATGGATTTTGCATAAAATAGTTTGTGTGCAATATGAATGAAACTGCCAACCGAAGCGGAACCGATTATGTCGATCGATTTACTCGATGCTCCTTTGCGGGTCACCTGGGAGCTGTATACTGAAGAGACCCCCCTGAGCACCAAGAACGCACTGCGGGTAGCCGATGCGCTTGCCGCGGCCGGGGTCTTTTTTGTCACCCTTGAGGAGCGTCCTCTCCTTCATCGAGGCTTTGGCGAGGTCGTACAGGCCCTGATAAGCGAGGGATGCCAGGTGCAGGTGCTTTGCGAAGGAACTGAGCAGGAACTTCTGGCCTTGAAACCTGCTCTGCCCCTGGCCGCCCTGTGGCTTAACGTGGGCGACCTGGTCACCGCAGGCGGAGTCGATCGGGCCGGCCTGGACCGACTCCTGGAGCAGGTAAGAAAATCCGGGTATGATCCGGCTTTACTTCTTGTTCCCAACCGGAATAATCTCCTGAAGATACCTGAGTTTCTCGAGCTCTGCCGCTCCCGCGGCGTGGGGCGAATTAAGTTGCCAAACACCAAGATCGATGATAGCTTTTGCCCCTTTGCGGCAGAGCGGTTAATCCGTCCTCAGGACCTGGAATCACTGCGGTTGAAGCTGGGCGAGAACCCTTCTGCCTGTCGTCAGGGACTGTCCCTTGAGGTCCATGACCTGTTCCTCTGGGAGTTGTTCTTTCCCGAGGGTGGCGAGGGGCGCAGTGAGTACGGCGGCTGCCAGGCAGGCAACAGCCTTGCGCATGTTGACAGGCTGGGAGAGCTCTACCCCTGCTCGTCCTGGCCCGTAAAGCTTGGCTCGCTGCTCGATCAAGACCTTGAAGACCTCTGGCAGACCGAAGAGCGCTTTGCCGTGCGCCGGCAGATCGCAGCCATCCCCGTCGGATGCGAGGGATGCCGTGACTACAGCCTGTGTATGGGCGGCTGCCGGGGCCTGGGGCGAACCCTGAACCAACCGGGTGGCGGACGGGATCCGCTGTGCCCGGGGCCTAGGAGGCTGTCCGACAATCCATGACCGGCTGCAAACCCAGCTGCTTGGCCCATATTTCAGCTCCTTTTCGGCCCATAGCTACGGCTATGAGCTCTCAAGCGAGCCAAAATCTGTTCTCAAGCTTCTGGATTTTCGCTTCGGTCCTTATTGCCGGAAAGTCTCCAAGGAGGCTGTAGGGCTTAACATGAACCTACTGCGAAATCGGCTGATCGGCCCATAGTCTCGACAATTTTCGACAAATAGCGCTGCTATTCACTCTCAAATTCTCGAAACTCTGGTCTCGAACATCCAATTTCTCGTTACGGTTCGTCAAGTCCGACAACCTCCTGGGGCTGAACCTTCCCGAATCTCCTGCATCTGGATTGCCATGAGCATTTATCTCGATAACGCTGCCACTTCCTTTCCCAAGCCCGAAGCCGTTTGCACAGCGGTCGATCAGGCGCTGCGTTATTCAGGCGCCAACCCCGGCCGGGGCGGGCACCGCATGGCGCTTGACGCCGGGCGGATCGTCTTTGAAACCCGTGAGGCGCTTGCCGAGTTATTCGCGATCCGCGACGCAGCCCGCATTGCTTTTACCGCCAATGCCACAGAGGCGATCAATCTTGGCTTGTTCGGCATGCTTAAGCCTGGTGACCGGGTGGTCACCACGACCATGGAACACAACGCCGTAACCCGTCCCTTAAGGGCGTTGCAGGACCGCGGCATTATCCTGGTCAAGGTCCCCGCAGACAAGCGTGGTTTTGTCGAGCCCTCGGCGATATTTGAGGCCTGCCGGCAGAAGACCCGCATGGTGGTGCTCTCTCATTGCTCCAATGTGACCGGAACCCTGCAGGCGATCGAAGAAATCGGTCCCAGGTGCCGTCGCGACGGGATCCTGTTCATGGTTGATGCAGCCCAGAGCGCCGGGCTTTTTTCCATCGACGTTGAGGCCATGGGGATTGACCTGCTTGCGGTTCCGGGGCACAAGGGGTTGATGGGCCCCCAGGGGACAGGCTTTCTCTACCTGAGGGAAGGGCTCAACCTGACCCCCCTGCTTTATGGCGGCACCGGCGGCAACTCCCAATCCGATCTGCCTCCCGACCAGATGCCCGAGCGCTTTGAAAGCGGCACCCTGAACACCCCGGGGCTTGCAGGGTTGAAGGCCGGGGTCGAATTTATCCGCAGCGAGGGGCAGTCGCGCATCAGGGCCCATGAAACCGACCTTATGGCACGGTTGATCGAAGGGCTCAGGGCCGTTCCCGCGGTGCAGCTTTACGGTCCCCAGGAGCCCCGTCTGCACGGCGGTGCCCTCTCTTTTAACCTGCGCGATCAGGATCCCTCTGAAGTCGGGTTTCTGCTCGATCGCGAATATGGTATTTTCAGCCGGGTCGGCCTGCACTGCGCGCCCGACGCCCACCGCAGCATCGGCACCTTTCCGCGTGGCACGGTGCGGGTGAGCCCCGGTTACTTCAACACTACCGAGGATATCGATCAACTGCTCAGGGCCATCTCCGCCCTGGCCAGCCATCCGCCGGCCTGAACGGTCCGGCGTCAGCCTGGAGATTGTCATGAAAAGATTTTTTATCGGAATCCTCGCCCTGATCCTGGCGGCCGGATGTTCTCTGCCCCCGGAAATACCGGTGACCCGCGCCGAACTGATGCGCACCCGGGTATACCGGCAGTACGTCATTGACGAGTCCCCTGAAGAAGTTCTCAATGCCCTCAACAAAGAAGGCGAGGTGATTCTCGAGAGCAAACGCAATGTCCCTGGCAAAGACTACCTTGTGTACCTTAAGCTGCTCGCTACCTCCGATGGAATAGAGGTGCTTCCCTACGATCGGTAACCAGCCCTGTGACCGGTTGCCCCTCCCAAGAAAGCTGAGGACCATGAAAAAAATCTACATACTCGACACCAATGTGCTGCTCCATGATCCTTCGGCCCTGTTCAAGTTCGAAGACAACGACGTGGTCATTCCGATCACCGTTATTGAAGAGATTGACCGGTTCAAGAAGGATCTGAGCGAAACAGGCCGCAACGCTCGCCAGGTTTCCCGTTTCCTTGACTCGCTGCGCAGCACCAGCCATCTGGTCGAAGGGGTGACCCTGGACAGTGGCGGGATGCTCAAGGTCGTGCTCTACACCGAGGATGCCCTCAAGGGCCTGCCTCCCGAGTTGCGCGTCGACCAGGGAGATAACCGCATCCTTGCGGTCGCCATGCGTTTGAAAAAGGAGTGTGACTGCCCGGTAATTTTTGTCACCAAAGACACCAACCTGCGCATCAAATCCGATGCCATCGGACTTAAAGCCGAGGATTATGCCTCGGACAAGGTTTCCATCGAGGACCTGTATTCGGGAACGGTCGAGGTGACCGTTGACGGAGATGAAGTCGATCGTTTTTACGGGCAGGGCTACCTTGATCTTGAGGGCGATTATTTGCCCAACCAGTGCATCACGCTCGTCGAAGCCACCAATCCCTCCCATACCGGCATCGGGCGCTACAACGGCTCGCTCAAGAGGGTCCAGCCGCTGATCCGCCCGCCCAAGGACGGGGTCTGGGGCATTCACCCCCGCAACCGGGAGCAGCAGTTCGCCCTCGACCTGCTGCTCAATGACGATATCCAGCTTGTCACCCTGGTCGGTAAGGCCGGTACGGGCAAGACCCTGCTGGCGATCGCCGCCGGTCTCTTTAAGTCGGCCGATGAGGGCACCTTCAGCCGCCTGCTGGTCTCCCGGCCGATCTTTCCCCTCGGCCGCGACCTGGGCTTTTTACCCGGTGACGTCGAGGAAAAACTGGCCCCCTGGATGCAGCCGATTTTCGACAACGTCGATCTGCTGCTGAGCGGCGTCGAAGAGCGCGGCAAGCGCAAGCGCGGCTACAAGGAGCTGGTCGATATGGGGCTGCTCGAGATCGAACCCCTGACCTACATCCGCGGCCGCTCCATCCCCAACCAGTACATGATCGTCGACGAGGCCCAGAACCTGACACCCCACGAGATCAAGACCATCATCACCCGCGCAGGGGAGGGGACCAAGATCGTTTTGACCGGCGACCCCTACCAGATCGACAACCCCTACGTCGACTCCTCGAGCAACGGTCTGACCTACACGGTCGAAAAGTTCAAAGGACAGGATATTGCCGGCCACGTGACCCTGAGCAAGGGCGAACGCTCCCCACTGGCCGAACTGGCGGCTAATCTTTTATAAATCGAAGGCCAAAATCTAAAGGCGTAATGAGTAATGTGTGATGAGTGGCGAATGCCAACGCCACCCGATGATTTTTACATATTACACATTACATATTACGCCTTTCCGCCCTTAGCCCTTAGCCCTTAGCCTGGTTTTTTATGCTCTTACTCACAATCGAATCTTCATGCGATGAAACCTCCGCGGCGGTGGTCCGCGACGGGCGGCAGATTCTCTCCAACATCGTGGCTTCTCAGGTCGACGTGCATGCCCGTTATGGCGGGGTGGTCCCCGAGCTCGCCTCGCGCAAGCACGTCGAGGCCATCACCGTGGTGATCGATGAGGCCCTTGAGCAGGCCGGTGTCAGCCTTGATGACATCGAAGGGGTGGCGGTGACCCGCGGCCCCGGGCTGGTCGGGGCCTTGCTGGTCGGTTTGTCGGCTGCCAAGGCGATTGCCTTTGCCCGGGATCTGCCCCTGGTCGGCGTGCATCATATCGAAGGGCACATCCTCGCCGCGCTGATGGAGGGGGATATTGCCTTTCCTTACCTGGCCCTTGCCGTTTCTGGGGGGCATACCCATCTCTACCATGTCGAAGGGATCGGTCGATACCGGATCCTCGGGCGAACCCTTGATGATGCAGCAGGTGAAGCTTTTGACAAGGTCGCCAAGCTGCTCGGGCTCGGTTACCCCGGCGGGGTGCACATCGATCGCCTGGCCGCCAAAGGTGACCCTGAAGCGATCAGTTTTCCCCGGCCGCTGCTTCACAAGAAGAACCTGAACTTCAGCTTCAGTGGAATCAAGACCGCAGTTCTGAATTACGTCAAAAGCCAACCCGGACCGATTGAAGGGGCCCACCTCGAAAATGTAGCCGCCAGCTTTCAGGCCGCCGCCGCAGAGGTTCTGTGTCAAAAGACCCTGCGCGCCGCCCGCGAGACGGGCCTGCAGCGGGTTGTGGTGGCCGGAGGGGTGGCCTGCAACAGTGGCCTGAGGCGGCAGATGCAGCTGCTGGCCCAGAAAGAGGGGCTTGAGGTTCACTTTCCCTCACCTGCGCTGTGCGGAGATAATGCGGCCATGCTGGCGGTGGCCGGGGATCACTACCTCAGCAGCGGCTTTCGGGCCCCTCTTGACCTTAACGCCGTGGCAAGTTGGCCTCTGGATCGTGTCGGCAACTGAGGCATTGCCTTGATCATCGGCGGGCTTTCGGATTAAGATGTATGTTTGTCCCTGCAGGCGTGGCGCTTCGGGAGAGAAAGATGTTGGTATCGCAGGTATTGGGTTTTTTTGTATGTGGCGGCGCTGGGGTTTCATCCGACAGGTAAAATTGAACCTTTTACGGTTTGCGCGTCTGCGCGGGTCCCCTGATGAGGTGGCCAAGGGTGTCGCCCTGGGGATCTTCATCGGCATGACTCCGACCTTCGGGTTTCAGATGGTGCTCGCGATCTTCTTTGCCTTTTTGTTGAGGGAGAACAAGGTTGCGGCCATCCTGGGTGTCTGGGTCACCAACCCGGTTACCGCTCCATTTATCTATGCCCTCGAATATGAATCGGGCCGGCTGGTGCTCGGCATGCAGCGGGTTGGACTGCCATCCGAGTTCACCTTTACGGCCTTTCAGAACCTGGGGTGGGATGTCTTCGCCCCCCTGTTGCTCGGCAGCCTGATCTATGGTGTTGTCTGCGGGGTCCTGGCCTATGCCCTGACCCTGCGCATGATCCCGGTGGTCAAGACCTGGCACATCCCCCGCTGGCCCAGACCTCGAAAAAACAAGGCGAAAGGTTAAAGGTGAAAGGCCAAAGGGCAAAGGCGTAATATGTAATATGTAATATGCAGAAAAAGGCTATTGCTGGCCGGGCCCGATGATTCAAGCCTTTCTCACATCACCCATTACAGATCACATATCACGCTTTTAAAACCCTTAGCCTCTAGCCACGGATTTTTCATGGATCATCGTCCCAAAAAACGTTTCGGTCAGAATTTTCTGCGTGACCCCAATATCGTTCAGCGCATTATTGATGCCGCGGCTCTGAGTCCCGAGGATGCGGTCGTTGAAATCGGCCCCGGTCTGGGCGCGCTCACTGATCAGGTTTTGCCGCGGGTTCGGCAGATGCACATTATGGAGGTCGACCGGGATCTCGCTGAACAGTGGCAGCTTCGCGAGGAGACCCATCTGCAGGTGCATGTCGGCGATGCCCTCTCCATGGTCTGGGAAGAGGTTCTTCCTGAGCCGCCCTACAAGCTTGTCGCCAACCTGCCTTACAATATTTCAAGCCAGGTGGTGTTCAAGGTCCTCGATCACAAGCATCTCTTCAAGCGCCTCGTGCTCATGTTTCAAAAAGAGGTGGGGGATCGCCTCTGTGCGGAGCCCGGTACCAAGGACTACGGCATCCTCTCGGTGCTGTGCCGGCTCTGGTTTGACGTGAGCAGGGTGGTGCTGGTGCCCCCGGGGGCCTTTTTCCCGCCGCCGAAGGTTACCTCCGCGGTTTTGCTTTTTGAACCTCTCGAGCGGCCCAGGGTCGAAGTGGTCGATGAAGCCCTGTTTCGGCGAGTGGTCAAGGGAGCCTTCGCCCAGCGGCGCAAGACCCTGCGCAACTCCCTTGCCGGAAGCGGCCTGCCGACCGAAGGGGTGGATGACATCTTCTCTGCTGCAGGCATCGACCCCAGGCGACGGGGCGAGACTTTGAACCTGGAAGAGTTTGCCCGTCTGACTGAAGGTTTCCGCCAGTCTTCAAATATATAATCGGCCCTTGCGGGCAAAGGAGTCATAAGTTGTCAGATCAATATGTTGCTAAAATAAACGGGCAGCCGATTACCCGCTTTGACTATCAGAATGCTCTGCAGGGCTTTGCCATGGAGCTGCATCGCAAGACCCTGGAGCAGCTCAACGTCGATGAGCTCAAGGCTCTCGAAGGGATGGCCCTGGAGAAATTGCTGGCCCGGGAGTTGATCTTCCAGGAAGCGATGAGCCAGGGGGTGGTGGCCGATGAAAATTCTGTTCAAGAAGAGAAGCAGAAAGTTATTGCCAACTTCCCCAGTGAGGACGAATTTTACGCCACCCTTGAAAAGGCAGGCATCGATTCGGCCCGTTACCACCGCATGATCCGCCAGGATTTAACCGTCAATCTCATGACTGCGCGCAAGCTGGCAGAGATGCCCGATCCCAGCGCCGAGCAGATAGAGGAAACCTATCGCCGTTACCCCGAGAAGATGAATAAGCCGGCCCGGGTTCGAGCCTGCCACATCCTCGTCAAAGCGACCCCGGAAACCCGCGAACAGGCCCTGGAGCGAATCAAGCAACTGCAGGCTGAAGTGACGCCGGATAATTTTGCGGCCATGGCCCAGCAACATTCGCAATGCCCCAGCGCCTCGAGTGGCGGTGACCTGGGCTTCTTTTTTCACGGGGATATGGTCAAACCCTTTGCCGATGCGGCTTTTTCCCAGCAACCGGGGATTGTGGGGGAGGCGGTAGAGTCCCCCTTCGGGTTTCACCTGATCAAGGTGCTCGAGCGCGAAGAAGAAAGCCGTCTGTCTCTGGCAGAGGCAACCCCGTTGATCAGCAAGTATCTCAAAGAGGATGCCGGATCCCAGGTGCTTCAGGCCTGGGTGGAAGAGCTCAAGACCAGGGCTGAGATTGAAATGCCGGAATCACTCACTTGAGCACTACAGTATTATAATAACGGCATCATTAATGCGAAAAAAGAGCGACGGGCTTGCCGACCCGTCGCTCTTTTTTTTGCTGCACCAGACGTTGTGCAGGCCCTTGCAAAACCGGCAGGCGTGTTTTAGAGTTAAGCATCATAGCCCTGAAATTGCCGCCTTGCGGCCTACCCCTCATTCCCCGATGCAGGAGGCCATGAAAATCTTTGTCGAGTCCCAAGGAGATAGCGCTGCCCACGAAGAGCTGAAGCAGAAGATCCAGGCCGCTCTGGAACTTTTGGAGAGCGAAGCCGCCCCCGAGAATCGGGAAAACATAGTGCGGTTTGCCAGAATTCTTCAGGCCAACACACCGAGTTCCTACCTCGAGTCCCCTGCGGCACGGCAACTCGCCGATTGGGTTGGGGGGTTCTACCGATTTATAGCCGAACGCAAGACCGAAACCGCGGTAGAGATCCTGCCCTTTGGTGACAAGGGGCACTCCCTGTTGCTGACCAACTCTCCCGATGCCAACTACCTGGTCGACTCTCTCCAGACTTATCTTTCCCGTAAAAAGCTGCGTTTTTTCATGGTGGCCCATCCCATTTTGAAGGTCCGCCGAAAAAAGGGGGGCATCGCTCATCTGGCCGATCTCGAAGGGGAGGGCAGCCGGGAGTCCTTTATCGTCATCGAACTTGAGGGGGTTGCCGAAGCGCTCTTTGCAGATCTTGTGGCCGGGATTTTTGAGTTTTACAGCGAAACCCTTCAGGCCCATCGTGATTTCAAAGAGATGAACCACCACCTGAAGGAACTCGCTGCCCTGAAGGTTTTTAACCCCTACGAGGATTTTTTACGCTGGCTGCAGAGCGGCAATTTCATGCCCTTCGGCTATCGCAGCCTGCTGGTGGCCAAAAACAGGCAGGCCTCTTTCGATGTTCAGCTTGAGGAGGGCGCGACGCTGGGGCTGTCGCTCGACACCGGCGAGATGAATTGTGTCGAGCCCTGTTTAATCGAGCAGTTTCCCCAGGCCTTCCAGGACCGCGTCCTGCGCCAGGGCCAGGTCGTTGTCGAAGAGATCGACCGGCCCAGCCCCGTTCATCGAGGTGACCGGTTGATTTATCTTGGCCTGCGTGAACCACTGGGGGAAGGGCGCTGGAAGGAGCATGTCTTTCTCGGGCTTTTCCCGCAAAAAATCGATGACGAACTGACCTCCAACGTGCCGGCCTTGCGCCGTCGCCTCGAAAAGGCCCTGAGCGCTCTGCATATCCCCAAGGATTCACACGACTATCGTAAAACCGTCGAAATTTTTAATACCTTTCCCAAGGTGGAGCTGTTCTTTATGGACCAGCAAGAGCTGGTGCAGACGGTTCGTTCCTTTACCCTGCTGTACCGCCAGGGGGCGGTCAAGGTGGTGGCGGCCCGCAGTCTGGCGGTGCGCGGATTGACCCTGCTGTTGATCATGCCCCGCGAATTCTATTCCACCGAGTATACCCTGCGTCTTGAAACCTATCTCTGTCGTTTTTTCCAGTCGCCGACCGCCAAATCCCGTATCATTCATATCTCATCCGAGTACATGAGCCTGCATGTCAGCGTGCAGCCCGCCAAAAGTGAGCTGCACTTTGACCTTGAGCGCCTGGAACGTGGTTTGACCAATGTCGCCCGGCCATGGAGGGCAAGGTTTCGGATGTTGCTCGAACGGGAATACGGCGACGAGACCTGCCGGGCCCTCGAAGAAAAATACCAGGCGGGATTCAGCCGTGAGTACCGGACTCTGGTTCATCCCCGATTTGCGATTAGAGATGTAAAATGCATCGAACAGGTTCTGAGCACCGGTCAGGAGGTCGCCAACCTCTGGGGTCCCTTCCGGGAACAGGAGGAATTCTACCGGCTGCAGTTTTACAGTCCCCGAAAGAGCTATCTCAACGAACTGATGCCGCTGCTGGAGAACCTGAATATCTGGGTCATCGATGAGGTCGATTTCTCGATCACCCTCGAGGGAAACGAGGTCTTTATCAAGAGTTTTTCGATCCGCGGCGGCGAGGGAGCAAATAAACTCTCGGAACTCAGCGGTCGGTTGCTCGAGGCCCTGATGGCCCTGCGCCGCGGCGAGGCGGAGAATGATTACCTCAATCGGCTGCTGCTGCTCACCAGTCTGTCCTGGCGCGAAATCGACGTGTTTCGCGGCTACCGCAATTACTATTTTCAACTTGGTTCGCCCTACAGCAAGAAGCGTGTTGCCTATGCCCTGATCAACAACCCCCAGGTGGCTGAATTGTTGTTTCGCTATTTCAGGGCTCGTTTTCAGGTCAACCCCGAGTGGCATGATGCCCTTGAGCGGGAGGAGAAGGCGCTGTCGCCGCTTCGCATGGAGATGGTTCAGGCCCTCGAGTCGGTATCGGATATCAACGAGGACAGCATCCTGCGCACCCTGTTCAACCTCATCGACTCGACAGTGCGGACCAACTTCTTTTTGCGCCAGCAGCGATCCGAATACTTCTTCTCGTTCAAAATCAGCGCCCTGGGGATCATCGAAATGCCCGCGCCCCGGCCCATGTACGAGATCTATGTCCATTCCGCAGAGATGGAAGGCATCCACTTGCGCGGTGGCAAGGTCGCCCGCGGCGGCCTGCGCTGGTCGGACCGCCCCGACGATTTCCGCACCGAAATTCTCGGTTTGATGAAGACCCAGATGACCAAGAACGCGCTGATCGTCCCCGTAGGGTCCAAGGGGGGCTTTGTGGTCAAAACCCCCTTTACCACCCGTGAAGAAGGGGGCGCTCTGTCCAAGGCGGCTTACCAGACGCTGATCCGCGGACTGCTCGATCTGACCGACAACCGGCGGGGAGAGCAAGTGATCCGTCCCGAAGGGGTGGTTGCTTATGACGAAGAAGATCCTTATCTGGTTGTAGCAGCGGATAAGGGCACCGCCCATCTGCCGGATACGGCCAACGCGGTGAGCGCCGAATACGGCTTCTGGCTCGACGATGCCTTCGCCAGCGGTGGATCCTTTGGCTACGACCACAAGAAGCTCGGCATTACCGCCCGCGGCGCCTGGGAATGCGTCAAGCGTCACTTCCGTGAAATGGGTGCCGACATCCAGAGCGAGCCGTTTACCGTAGCGGGCATTGGGGACATGAGCGGCGATGTCTTCGGCAACGGGATGCTCCTGTCCCGGAAGATTCGCCTGCTTGCCGCCTTTGATCACCGGCATGTCTTTCTCGACCCTGATCCTGATCCGGAGACTTCATTTGTCGAGCGGAAGAGGCTTTTCGACCTGCCTCGTTCCTCCTGGGACGATTACAATCGGTCGCTGATTTCCGAGGGGGGCGGGGTCTTTCCCCGCCACTCCAAGGATATCCCGCTCTCGCCCCAGGTTCGCCAGTGGCTCGGCGTCAGGCATGAATCGATGGATGGCCAGGGGTTGATCAGGCTGATTCTCTGTTCAGCGGTCGATCTGCTTTGGAACGGCGGCATCGGAACCTATGTCAAGGCATCTACCGAAAAGAACGAAGATGCAGGCGACCGCTCCAATGATGGTGTGCGGATCGACTCCTACCAGCTCAAGGCCAAAGTTATCGGCGAGGGCGGTAACCTCGGTCTGACCCAGAAGGCCCGCATTGAGTATGCCCTTGCGGGGGGGCGCATCAACACCGATGCGGTTGACAATTCAGCCGGGGTAGATTGCTCGGACCATGAGGTCAACCTGAAGATCTTCATGGGGATGCTGCTCGAAAAGAAGGTCCTCGGCTCCCTCGACGAGCGCAACAGCCGCCTCGAGGAGGTGACCGACGAGGTCTGCGCCAAGGTGCTTGCCAACAGCTACACCCAGGGGATGTGTCTGTCTCTGGACACCAGTCGCTGCGAACAGAATGTCGATCCCTTTCTCGACCTGGCCGACCGTCTCGGCAGCGCCGGCCTGATGGATCGCCGGGGCGAGTTTCTGCCCACCGCCAAAGAGGTTCGGGCCCGCAAGGCAAAGAGCCTGACCCGCCCCGAGTTGTCCATCCTCATGGCCTACAGCAAGATGCAGATCTACCAGGCTCTGCTCGAAAGCGACCTGCCCGACCAGCCCGGGGTGCTCGATGAGCTGATGAGCTATTTTCCCACCGCCGTTCGCGAACGTTTTGGCAACCACATCGCAAGCCACCCCCTGGCCCGTGAAATCACTGCGACAGTGATTACCAACAAGGTTGTTGACCTGGCCGGAAGCTCTTTTGCCAACAACCTGTCGCGGCGTTTCGGTGCTACACTGATTCAAACCGTGGGGGGCTATCTGACCTTTGACCGACTGGTCGGCGGTCAGGGCCTGCGGCAGAAGATCTTCGAGCTCGATAACCGCATCCCCACCGGGCTTCAGTACAGCCTTCTGCAGCGCCTTGAGGATACCCTGACCTCGCTGTGCTCCTGGGCTCTGGATCATGACCTCGAAATTCGACCCGACCCCGATATAACGCAAGGCTACGCCGAGCAGCTGCTGACCTACGAGAAGCATCTTGGCGCCATTCTTCCCGAGCCTGAATGGCGACAGTGCAAAGCCTTTGCCGCCTCGCTGACCAATAAAGGGTTTTCCAAAGACGTTGCCCACAAGCTTGCCGCTCTGCCATTTCTGGAAGACTTTCTGCCGATTGTCAGCCTCGTTCAGCAGACCAGCGGCGACCTGCATTCCGTGGCCAAAGTCTTTAACGAAATTCGCGACCAGCTCGGTGCCAAGGAGCTTCTGCAATGGCTCGATGAGGTGCCTGTGCGCGACCGCTGGGACCGCATGGCCCTGCAGGCGGCGCGCAACGGTTTTGCCGCAGCTGCATTCAAGCTGGCCGGAGCCGTTCTCCAAGGGGCCGATGGCAACCCCGAAACCTACTTTGCCGCCCATCGGCAACAGCTCAAGTTTTACCTCAGGCTGCGCGAAGGGCTAAGCGCTACCACACCGGCCAATTACCATCCCTTTACCGTGCTGATTCACGCCCTTGAAGGGCTGCTGCCCTGAGCTGAACGCCCAAGCACAACAGCCAGGTTGCCTGCCTGGCAACCTGGCTGTTGTGATGGACCTCCAATGTTCGGCGTTGCCCACTTTGGTATCTGCCAACCCTTGCAAAGGGGGCAGGGGAGCTTTGCCTCAGGGCCCTGCTGCGACACGGGGTGAATCCAGCACTGACTCTAGGAGGCTGTCCGACAATTAGAGACCGGCTGCAAACCCAGCTGTTTGGCCCATATTTCGGCTCCTTTTCGGCCCATAGCCACGGCTATGAGCTCTCAAACGACCCAAAATCTGTTCTCAAACTTCTGGATTTTCGCTTCGGCCCCATTATCGGACAGCCTCCTAGTGGATTTTGCGATAGCAAAGACCCGAATCAGCCATGTAGTCGCAGTCCTCTTCAGCGGCTTCTTCGAGATCGAGCAACTGGTACATGTCCGCCGGAACCTGGTTCAGCAGTTTCAGGATATCTTTTCGGCTATGCTTGGGGTCAAAGATGTAGAGATCCTTGGTGCTGTCCTTAACGGCAAGTTGTTTTCCGATTTCCGATGACCATTTACCATGCCAGCGTAACTCATCCTTGATTAACAGGCCTTGCATGTGACACCTCCTCTTTGAAGTTGCCATCCCTTTACTGGTTTTCATCCGGAAACGGCCCTTTTCCGCAATTTCTGGGGCAATCTGCAGCTTCTCTTGTGCGACGTAGTGGTGTATAACTCCGCGCAAGCCCTTGATTTCCTGAACCTTGGGGAAGATTGCTCGTTTCTCCATATGAAAACGGTGCTAGTCCCATCCATAGTTTTAGGATGGTTACTAGTTACAATCTATCGTCTTCGGCGGGCTTTGCAAGAGGCGCCCGCTGCAACATTGGGTCGGCCCGGCCTTGAAAATCCTTTTCGAATCTGGCATAAAGGGCTTTTTCCTTGCCTTATCAGAGGGAGTTTATTATGAAAAAACGCCAGTTGGGCCCCTGCGTCACCTTCTTTCCCCAGCCGACCACCCTGGTTTCCAGTGTCGACGACGCCGGCAAGGTCGACCTGATGACCGCATCCTGGGCGGGTATCGTCAGTAAGACCCCGCCAACCATGGCGGTCTCTCTGAACAAGGGGCGCAAGACCTACGAAAACATCCAGGCCAGCGGTAGCTTTGTGGTCAACATGGTGCCGGCCTCCCTTGCGGTCGAAGCCGATTACTGCGGCCTGAAATCGGGACGCACCGACGATAAGGCTGCGGTGGCGGGTTTGCACCTTGAGCCGGCCAGTCAGGTGGCGGCGCCCCTGGTGAAGGATTCTCCCTTGAATGTGGAGTGCCGCCTCAGTGGTGAAATCGAGCTGGGCGATTATCGCCTGATTCTGGGCGAAATCGTTGAGATCCATGCCGTAGAAGCTGCCTTTGACGAAGCAGGAAAGATGGACGCAAAAGCCTTCGATCCCCTGGTCTACCTTGGAGGTATCCGTGAATACTGGGACCTTGGGCAAAAAGTGGCCAACGCCTATGAGGACGGAAAGAAGATCGGCTGATCCGTTTGTGAGAAAAAGTTCACGATCTGGTCAGAAAATTATGGACAGCCGTAAACGGCATATGATATAGAGGTAGAACGCCTTTATAGAGGTGTCGCGGTGTGCCCGGAACTTGTGCCGGAGTGCTAGAAACCGTGGGAGTTTTAAAACTAGATACCGCCTGGATCCAAGAGACCGGGACGGGAGGCGATAGCAGGTTAAGGCGGAGAAAATCCCCCATTACCATACAAGTGCCTTCCGGACTGTTTCCGGAAGGCACTTTTTTTGGCAATAATACCTTAGCAGTTTCAAGGGGATAAAGTTGGCAAAGCAAAAAACGGTTCTGGATATTCAACGTATGAAGGCCGAGGGCGAGAAAATTGCCGTCCTGACCGCTTACGATTTCCCTTTTGCCCGGATGATGGACCTGGCCGGTATCGACATGATCCTGGTTGGCGATTCGGTCGGTTCGGTGGTCTCCGGTTATGACCACACCCTGCCCGTGACCATGGACGAAATGATCTACCACACCCGCGCTGTGGTGCGAGGGACCGGGTCGGCCCTGGTCGTGACCGACATGCCTTTTTTGTCCTACCAGGTCGATGTTCGCGATGCGCGGCTCAATGCCGGCCGACTGATCAAAGAGGGTGGCGCCCAGGCCGTCAAGCTTGAAGGCGGCACCAATATGGCTGAGACCATCCGGGCCATCACCGCAATGGATATCCCGGTGGTCGGGCATATTGGCCTGACTCCCCAGTCGATTCACCGCATGGGCGGGTTCCGGGTGCAGGGCCGGCATGCGGAGCAGGCCCGCCAGCTGCTGGCCGATGCCAGGGCGGTTGAAGAGGCCGGAGCCTTTGCCCTGGTTATGGAAGGAATTCCCGCCCCCCTGGCCAGGGAGATCACCGCCGCGGTCGAAATTCCCACCATCGGTATCGGTGCCGGCGTCGACTGCGACGGCCAGGTGCTGGTCATTCACGATATCCTCGGTCTGTGCGAAAAGTATTCGCCCAAATTCGTCAAACAATTCGCCGACGTCTCCGGCACCATCAGCCAGGGCATCAGCGACTACATCAGCGAAGTCAAGGGCGGCACCTTCCCCGACGAGGAACATTCTTTTAAATAAAGCGAAAGGCGTGATGAGTAATTTGTGATCTGTAATTTGTGAACAGAGAAGAGGTTTTTCATATTACTTATTACTGCTTACACCTCACGGGTTTTAAACAAATGGAAATCATCTCCGACATCTCAACCATGCAGCAGCGCTGCCTGGCCGAGCGCCGCAAGGGGCGCAGGATAAGTTTCGTGCCCACCATGGGCTATCTGCACCAGGGGCACCTTTCGCTGCTGAGCGAAGGCAAGCGACGCGGCGACCTGCTGGTTCTTTCGATCTTTGTCAATCCTACTCAGTTCGGCCAGGGCGAAGATCTCGACAAGTACCCCCAGGATATGCCGCGCGATGCCCAGTTGGCCCGTGACCTTGGCGTCGATCTGCTCTTTACGCCCAACAAGCAGGATATCTACCCGGTTGGTTACGCCACCTATGTCAACGTCGAAGGGCTGACCGATAACCTGTGCGGGGCCAACCGCCCCGGGCACTTTCGCGGGGTGACCACGGTGGTTGCCAAGTTGTTCAATATCGTCCAGCCTGATGTCGCGCTCTTCGGTCGCAAGGATTTTCAGCAGCTTGCCGTCATCAGGCGCATGACCTGCGATCTCAACCTGCCGGTGGAGATTGTCGGCATGCCCATCGTCCGCGAGGCCGACGGGTTGGCCATGAGTTCTCGCAACATCTATCTCTCTGCCGATCAGCGCCGCCAGGGGGTCGCGCTGATCGATGCCATACGCCTTGTCAAAAAAGAACTCAACCAGGGCCAGAGTGATGCTGCGACCCTGATCTCTCTGGTCGAAGGGCGCATTGGGCAAGAGCCTGAGGCCAGCATCGATTATGTACAGATCTGCCACGCCGACACCCTGCAGGACATGGACCGGGTGACCGGCGACTCGGTTCTGCTGCTTGCGGTAAAAGTCGGCTCGACCAGACTGATTGATAATCACTACCTCTGCGAGGAGGTATGATTTTCAAGACCAGAACAAGGCTCAAATCCATAATTTATCGGGCCGCCGTGGCCCGAGTCAACCTGCACCGGTACCGGAAAGAGCCCGGCCAGGCGCAGCTTGAAAAGGCGATCTGACCCCGTGGAAACCATCTATCTTTCCCGCTACCTGTTGCCCGTATCCTCACCATCTCTGCAGGATGGCGCCCTGGTGGCCAGAAATGGACGGATTGTGGCCCTCGGGCAGCGCAAAGAGGTGACCGCAGCCTACCCCCAGGCTGCGGTCGTTGATTTTGGCGATGCCGTGGTGCTGCCGCCTTTGGTCAATGCCCACACCCATCTCGAACTGACCCATTTTCCCGACTGGGCGCAGAAAGCCGGTGAAACCTCGCAGCCGCAAAGTTTTGTCGACTGGATCCAGCAGGTCATTCGGGTCAAGCGTGCCCAGCCCCACAAGAGCTACGCACCTTCGCTGAAGGAGGGGATTTGCCAAAGCCTCGCGGCCGGCACAGGTGCCGTAGGGGATATCCTTTCGTATTTTCCGGCGCGCAACGAGTATCAGCAGGCCCCGATCAACGGGCGGATTTTTCTGGAAACCCTGGGCCGGGATCCGCTGCAGAACCGCAAGATCCTCAAGTCGATCGGGGCCATCCTCGACAGTCGCCTGCTGGGCAATCTGCAGCTCGGCCTGGCCCCCCACTCGCCCTACACCCTGTCGGCCGAATACCTTGAGGAATGCCTAAATTTCGCTAGCAGGCGCCGTATCCCTTTGAGTCTGCACTTTGCCGAGGCCCCCGAAGAGGTCGCTTTTCTCGAGGCGTCCCAGGGGGAGATTGCCGAACGCCTCTATCCCTTTGTCGGCTGGGTGGGGATGGTGCCGCCTCCTGCCCACCGCCGGCCCCTTGCCTATCTGGCAGATTGCGGCGGCCTCAAGGATCCGCTTCTCCTCGTCCATGGGGTTCAGGTTTTCGCCAGCGAGGCGCCCTCGATCGCTGCAGCCGGCGCTTCCGTGGCCCTTTGTCCCCGTTCCAATGCCAGGTTGGGGGTTGGTATGGCGCCTGTGAGGGCCTACCTCGATGCCGGTGTTAATCTGGCTCTGGGCACCGACAGCCTGGCCAGTTGCGACACGCTTTCGGTCTGGGACGAACTGGCCTTTGCCCGCAGCTGGTTCGGCGGCGAGGTTTCCCCCGGGGAGCTCCTGACCATGGCAACCAAGGGGGGCGCCAGAGCCCTGGGGTTGGAACTTCTGCTCGGCGGCCTGCACGTCGAGGGTGGAGTCAACTTTCAGGTCCTGCGTCCTGCCGCGCTGCCGCCTTTTGCCGAACTTGAAGAATTTCTGACATCCTCCGGGCGCAGCTCTGAGGTCAGCGAACTTTATCTTGACGGTAGCAATGTGTTGCAAAAAGGCTGATCTGCTCGTATAATCCCCTCCTTCAGCCATTTTGGCGGGTTGCAGAGATATCCACCTGACTGGTTATGTGTTAGAATTTACAGCACATAATTGGATACGGGAGGGCGCTATGATCGAGGAAGAGGGAACCATCGTCGAATTGAAGGGCAAGCACATCGCTGCGGTTTTGTGCCAGAAAAGCAGTTTCTGCGAAAACTGCGCCTCCATGGATGCCTGCCAGGTCGGCAGCGACAACAAGTCCAAAATCGTCGAGGCCCACAATGTACTGGGGGCCCAGGTGGGGGACCGGGTCAAGCTGGCGACCAGCTCCAAGAATTTTCTGCAATCCTCTTTTCTGCTGTATGTTGTGCCGCTCATCGCCTTGATCGTCGGGGCGGTGGCCGGAAACGCCATCGGCGAGGCCATGGGCAACGATCCCAACGTATTTGCAGCGCTACTTGGGACATCGTTTCTGGTCGGTTCGTTCCTGGTGATCCGGGTGGGAAGCCGGGCCATCCCCAAAGAAAACTACATGCCCCGTATCATTGAAATCATCCCAGGGGATAAGCATCTGCCGGACGATCTGAAGAGTCATGGGTATTAAAATAATTGCTACAAACAAGAAGGCCTATCACGAATATTTCATCGACGAGGTCTTCGAGGCGGGGCTTGTGCTCACAGGCACCGAAGTCAAGTCGTTGCGTCTGGGCCAGGTCAACATCAAGGAGTCCTTCTGCCGCATCAAAAACGGTGAGGTGTTCATCAACAATATGAACATTACTCCCTACGAGCAGGGAAACCGAGAGAACCACGACCCGACCCGGGTGCGCAAACTGCTGCTGCACAAGCTCGAGATCGAGAAACTGACCAAAAAGGTCGATGAACGGGGTCTCTCGCTGGTGCCGACCAAGATCTACTTCAAGGACAGTCGCGCCAAACTCGAAATCGGCCTCGGTCGCGGCAAAAAGCTCCACGACAAACGCGAAACCCTCAAGCGCAAGCAGCACGACCGCGAAACCGCTCGAGCCATCCGCGATCACAGTCGTTAAGGCTGGGGTAAGTCTGATGTTGGCAATCAAGCTCAACTGTGGCATACTGGGTCTGTAAGAAAAGCAAAAAGGGTGGAATGAGTATTCAGTGATTTGTCTGATTTTACATTTACCAATAACTAATCACCAATCACAGCATTCATGGGGGTGCCAAGGTTTCGACGGGGATTGGAAGCGAAGGTGGCATGCCGGGGACGCCAGTTGGCCTCGTTAAAAAACTGGCAACAATACAAACGCCGATACTGACGTTTCGTACGCACTGGCAGCTTAATTGCTGTCACGTCTCTTTTTCTATCGCCTGCGTAGTTTAAGAGACGTCAATTTAGTAGGCTAGTCTTTGCAAGGGTCTGCGGTGCAGGGGCGAAATTAAAGCAGAATCGCCCGTTTCATATCCTGTCTGTGGGAGCTGTTTCGGGTTAAATTCAATATACAGACTAAGCATGTAGAAGCCTTATGTGAAAGATTTTCGGACGCGGGTTCGATTCCCGCCACCTCCACCAATTGAAAAGGGTCTGGTTGCCTTGCGTAACCAGGCCTTTTTTTATTGGTGTGGTGAGAATCGAAGTGTAGCGAGCGCTGATTTAAAGTCAGAAGGGCAGGCAGGGATGATCGATAAAACTAGAGAACGATTAATTGAATTGGGAGCTGAAGCTTTGGCTGATGCTCTGTTAGAGCTTGCGTCTCAAGATGATACGGCCAATGATCTGGTGGATCGAATGGTAGCGACTGCAGACGAAAATATCAAACGATTCAAGGCCAAGCTTGCAGGTCTTAAGCGAAGGAAGAGCTATATTTCCTGGGGAGAGTCGGCGTCTTTCGCTCAGGGATTGACCACTCTGCTCGAGGATTTGAAGGCTGGCGTCGGTGACCCTCGTGTTGGCGCTGAGCTTGTCGCTGCCTTTTATGAAGCGGACAAGGGAGCAATAGAGTGATAGAGCAATGTGACGATTCGACTGTGATTTACCTGATGATGTCATGGGGGGTATGGTTTAGCCTTTTTGAGGAAAGGCCCAAAAGAAAATTCAATACAAGAAACGGCACTGGTTGCGGCTGGTCGAGTCCCTGGCAAAACAGCTAAAGGACGCGCCACCGTTTGAAAAGACGCCTATTGCCTCCTGGGGCGGGACTCCAACGGCAGCCTGTTTTGATATCGCCGAGGTTAAATGATCGACTCCTATGTTTTGGTCAAGGCATATATTACTGATTAACGAAACAGCTTATTCTGATATTAAAGCAACCAGGTTCTGCCCAAAAAAAACAGCGGAGTAGCCCGGATGAAGCGGAGCGTAATCCGGGAAAGATGGCGTCTCCCACTGATAAGCTAAATGCATGACAAATAGCATCAAATGATGTAGTATTTGATGCATACAGTAACCCTTGCCATTCCGGATGAAGCACTGGTGTAATCCGGAGCTGAATCGAAGGAGGTGCTGCTATGCGCACAACCCTGAATATCGATGACCAATTGCTGAGCGAGGCCCAGCGTATAACCGGCGTGACTGAGAAGGCCGCCCTGGTGCGGGAGGGATTGCGCGCCCTGATCGAGCGCGAGAGCGCCCGGCGGCTGGCGCGACTGGGTGGCACTGAACCGCAATTGCAGCCGGTGTCCCGACGGCAGTCCGATCCGGCATGATCCTGGTCGACACGTCTGTCTGGATCGATCATCTGCGCGCCGGTGACGATGCGTTGGTTGCGCTGTTAAACAGCAGCCAGGTGCTGATGCACCCCTTCGTGCTGGGGGAACTGGCTTGCGGTCACCTGCGTAACCGGGCGGAGGTACTTGCCTTGTTGAAGGATCTGCCCCGGGTCACAGTTGCCGACAACGAGGAGGTGCTGTTCTTTATCGAACGGCACGCGCTGATGGGCCAGGGTATCGGCTATGTGGATGCCCATTTGCTGGCGGCGGTGGCCTTGACAGGTTGGGCACGGCTTTGGACGCGTGACAAGCGCCTGCAGAAAGTGGCTGATTCACTGGCGCTGGCTTACGAGAAGGATTGATCGCCAGGCATGAGCAACACCGAAGACACCCTCGTCCAGCAGACCACCGCTGAGTACCTGTACTTATTTTCGGGAGAAAAAATCGTTTCTCTGATGGGGCTTGCTGGAAATGCTTGCGTGAGACGGCTTTGGTGCCTATATTCAGGGGGTTACGAGGACCATGGAAAAGAGACTGGTTTGCGGTAAGTTGGTATTTCCTCCACCTTTTTTTTATTGCAAGCACCTCCCCTGCGGCGGTGCCGAAATACACCAAAATTGCAAGAGGCCCTTTCATGACACTGGATTTCAGTCCCTTGCAAAATGCCATAGGTCAGCTTGAGAAAAGTCTTGAGTACGCCAATTCTCCAATGGTCCAAAAGGATTCGGGGCTGTTCGAACAGCTGCGAAACTCGGTCATTCAATGTTTCGAGTTTACTTACGAACTGAGCCATAAAATGCTCAAGAGGTATTTGAAAGAGGCTGCTGCAAGTCCAGAAGAAATTGATTTGAGCACTTTTGCCAACCTGATTCGCACCGGAAATGAAAACGGACTGTTGCGATCTGACTGGTCTCGCTGGAAAGCCCATCGCCAGGCCCGCACGGACAGCAGGCACGCCTATGATGAACAAAAGGCTGCCGTCGTATATCAGATAGCGCCTGATTTTTTGGCTGAAGCGAAATATCTGTATCAAAAACTCATTGAGAAAACGAAAAAGGTATGACCCGCAGCTCAGCTGATCCAGATATTGACCTGAGCGAGAAGGATTTGAACAAGGTCTTGCGCATCCTGCGGGCGCATGTGCTGGGATTCCCGGTTTGGGTTTTCGGTTCACGGGTTACGGGGGAGGCTGGAACCTATTCCGATCTTGATCTTACGGTAATCACCAAAGATCCTCTTCCGCTTTCAACCGTTGCAGATCTTAAAGAGGCTTTCGATGAGTCTGATCTGGTTTTCAAGGTCGATGTGGTTGATTGGGCAACCACAAGTGAGACGTTTCGGAGGATTATTGAAAAAGGGAAGGTTGTGCTGCAGTCGGGTGAAACTCGTACCGGCTGAAGCGGTTAATCTCAGGCCCCCCAGGTTTCACAGCCAGAAACTGCTTCTAAAGCAACGGAGATCATTTTGAGCGAATTAGCTGAAATCCCGTCTGATCTTGACGCAACGGTTGCCGAGTACAAGCAACTGCGGCCGTTGATGACAGAGCTTCATACCGAAATCGTGCGGCTTGTCAAAAAAGACGTCATGTTTGCATGCGCCAAGCGTCTGCAGATGCTCTCCAGGCAGCAAGGGAAGAAGGTCATTGTCCTGGAGAATGAGTTCGAGGGGGACCTCTTTCAGGACTACCAGATCTACATGCATCGACCGCGCGGTATAAACGCAGTCCAGCAGTTCTTGAATCGCAACCGCTACCCCGAAGGGAGCGATAAGCGGCGACTGCTCGAAGGAATGGTGAAGGCGCGATTTTCAATCTTTCTGGTCAAGGAGATCATCCGCCCGGCAGGGTTTGTCGGGCTCGATATCTATACCGGTGAAGAATACTTCGTCCGGGACCTGGCTCTTCCGCAGCAGAACGCCGTAGGCCTTTTGAGCGGCTTCAGGATCTTTCCCTATGAGGGGTTCTGGATGCACACCGGAGCGAATCTCACTCTGGGGCAGGAACCCGATGTGGCCGGATTTCAACCCTATGGAAAAAAGCTGAATGAAAAAGAAGAGCAGCAGTTGAATGAGGAGGCTATTTTCCGTTGGCGCCAAGCCGTTAGTGAGATGGAGCCGTGAGGATTTGCTATGCTTTTCCGCTCGGACTTTTCGCGACTGAAGTCGCTCCTACAGGTTGATCACGCGAATAGATTTTATCTAGGAGTATCCCCCTGATGGGCCCAGGGTCTGCTTCGATCAGGGGCAACCAGAATTTCGCGTTTTGGAAGGAGGGGGAAGGGCTGACGAAAAAAGGGAAAGGCTCTTTGCCTGTCCCTTTTTTCTTGACCCCTGTCGCTCTATTACCCAGGCAGCCGATATCCCTGGCCGGCGTACTGAATGTTTGCCGCATCGTTGCTGCGAGGGGGCGATACGGCGTGAACCCCGCCGCAGTGGGGGCATTTGCCAACAAAGGTCTTCAGAATGAACTCCGCTTCGCAACCCTGGCAATGGGTTTGCAGCCCCCCGCCTGAAATAGGCCGGTTGCGTAATCCGCCACCGTGAGCCTCATAGACAAATTCAACCAGTTCCACACCTTCGGCAAAAGGGCCGGCACCCGACCCGCAGCTTGAACAACTTCCCATCGTCACAACTCCTCATCCCAGTCGTTGGTTATGTTTTCGTTGATTTTATGTCCTGAATAGTCAACTGATAAGTGCCCGCAGAATAACAGACTCCTGTTCTTGCAATCGTTGACCTGAATCAAAAGATGGAAGTTTTTGGGACCATTGACGGCGAGTAAGGGGTTGTCCTGTCCAGGAACACCAATCTTCAGCTTCAGGATAACCCCGGATTAAAGGCAGGTCGATTTGGGGCTAATCCAGAGAAATCCAGAGTCATCCCGAAGCAAAAGAAAGTTTTGCCCTCAGGATGACACAGGATAACTCCCGATTAATGGCAGGTCCTTTAGGGTTTCATCCAAAGAAATCCAGCTGCGCCCACCGCCTTTGAAAGCGTAAGTTTCTGGCTTAAAACCGGTGGGCACAGCCCACCCTACTGCTTTCAGGTCTGATCCGTGAAAATCAGATTTGATCCGTTTCCAATAGCTTTTCACCTTTCTGAAAAATCAAACATTAAAGGCTTTGACAGCTGGGATACCGGAGGGGCAGGCTATTTCACCTGAGGATCAAGTGGGCTTGAGTAAGACATGTTAAAATCTCAAGAACCTGCCCTCGCGGCGCTTTGTCACCTATTGCGCGGGAGTAATGTTCATGCCAGAAGCTCAATCACTCAAACCGGGCCGCTGCGCCGAGATGATCCGCAACTCCAGATCCGTGGTTGCCCTGACCGGTGCGGGGATTTCAACGGCCGCGGGCATACCTGACTTCAGGGGGCCGCAGGGGCTTTATGTGACCCGGCGGTATGATCCCGAGAAGACCTTCGATATCGGTTGGTTTCGACGTGAGCCCCAACACTTTTACGAATTCTCCCGCGATTTTGTCGCCACGGTGAAAGATATCCAGCCGACCTTTACCCACCGGTTGCTGGCCGAACTGGAGAAAAGTGGTCGCCTTTCGGGAGTCATAACCCAGAATATCGACATGCTCCACCAGCTGGCCGGAAACCAAACGGTCATCGAATTGCACGGCTCGTACCGCTCCGCCACCTGCTCATCCTGTGGCACCAGGTATAGAGAACTCACCTATGCCTGGTGGGATCAGGCCATGGCTACCAGCGTGCCCCCCCCGATTGCCCGCTGCGCTGCCTGCAGCGGCGTTCTCAAGCCCGATATCGTGTTTTTCGGCGAGATGGTCAAAGGGTACGACGAGGCGGAGCGGATGGTCGGGCAGTGCGACCTGCTGCTGGTTCTCGGGTCATCCCTCAATGTCACACCCGCCTCACTTCTGCCTTACGGCACAGAAACGGTAACCGTGGTTGTGAACCGGGGAGAGGTGATGCTCCCTCCCGCACCAAACCGCTTCTTCGTTGACGGCGATCTCGACGTCTGGTTCCGGGATGTTGCGGATCATCTGGGGATGGCTTAAGGGGCTGTCTGTCTTTGGGGTCTTGCAATGCTACATTGTTGGCGTTATGATTCAGGTACTTGATAAGGTCCCAAAAGGAGTGCAGATGTGAATACTTTGTCGGCACAAGAGCTTAAGCGGCGGGGTATTGCCGCCGTAGATGATGTGATTGCAAAGGGGGACGTTCATATCATCAGGAACAACCGGCCCCAATATGTGGTTCTTTCCGAAGAGCGTTATCAGGAACTGGTCGCCGAAGCGAACGAGGCCTATCTGGCTCGGGTGCGGGCCTCGTTCGAAGATGTTCAAGCGGGGAGGGTAGAGAAATTCACATCCCCTGAAGATTTGCTCAAGGCCCTCGATGCCGACGAGTCGGCCTGATGTTCACTATCCTCACGCCGCAACAGTTCCTTCGCCAAGCCCGCAAATTCTTCAAAAAACATCCAGATCTCAAACCCTGCTTTGCCAAGGTGCTGGCCGACTTGCAAAGTGACCCGTTTCAGCCTCATCTTGAGTTGCACCCCCTGCGCGGCAAACTCACCGGATGCCACGGCGTCAGCCTCACCTACAGTTACCGTATCACCCTGACCCTGCTCATCACCGAAAAAGAGATCATCCTGCTTGATATCGGGAGCCATGATGAGGTGTATCGCTAGCGTCCAGTGCGCCTAATGGGGCAGGTCAAGACCTCTGGGCACGGATTACACGGATGAACACGTATTAAACCCGGAACCAAGTTCGGGTTTATGCTTTAAAGCCTGATCCGTGAAAATCAGATTTGATCCGCGTCCAAAAGGGGTTGTCTTTGTCTGCCCCCGGAAGACATGGTCCGCCACCGGAAAATCCGGAAGTCTTATTATGCTCCGGCCCCCCTCTTCACCGGTTCCGGAAGCGATTCGATAATCGGTGGAATGTCGATCGGCTTGCGGGGCTTGGACTGTCCCCTCCCCAGGCCGAGCCAGGCCATGACGCGTGCCGTCCGGATCATCCTGTGGATCTGTCCGGCGAAGCGATCGACTTCCCTTGCGCCAATTTCGATCGCATTCTTTGCGGTGGAGAAATCGGCCCAGTGGTGCACGCCGTTTCGCGGCGCAAGAACGAAGTCGGCCTTCTTGAGCTGTTCCTGCCGCAGTGCCCGTCTGACCAGGGCATCGGCCCGAGAGACCACATCGAGGCTATTGCGCGGCGGTTCAAAGGCCCCGGGACCTTCCCCACCTTCGACGGCGATGACAAAATCGGCTCCCAGGTTCAGGGCGGCTTGTACCGGCACGGCCTCGGCCCATCCGCCGTCGATCAGCAGTTGACCGTTTATTTCCACTGGATTGAGAATCCCCGGCATGGCGCACGAAGCGGTCACCACCTGCCTTAGCGAGCCGCGGTTGAGCTCTGCCGGGGTGCCGGAGCGCAGATCGAGGGCAGCGGCGGCAAAGGGTATCCGGGTCTGCTCGACGGCAATATCGTCAATAAGAAAGGCATAACTCCTGGCCGCAACCTCATCGGCAACCAGGGCAGTTCGCGTGACCGCAAGGGTATTGAAGAGTCCGCGGCGGGCCAGGTAGGCCATCCGAAAAAGAATCCCCCCATCGGGCTGGGACTCCTTCTCCTTGAGAAAGTCGAATCCTGACTCTTGAAACTCCTCGCTGTCCAGGTAGGAATGGATTCTGTCTTTTAGGTGGGCAACGTCGGGTTGCGCAGCATATATGGCACCGATCACCGCCCCCATGCTGGTCCCGGTGACAATATCAACGGGTATGCCGTGATTTTTCAGCCCTTCGATCACGCCGATATGCGAGAGTGCGCGGGCCGCGCCGCCGCCGAGGGCTATGCCTATTCTGAACCGTTTTTTCATACTGAACTCCAGGGCCAGCCTAAAAAGAGGGTTCTGGTAATAATGCTATCCCGATTCATGTGATTGTCAATTTGAGGTCCCCACCGATTTTGCCGGGTCAGGCCAGGTCAAAACCTTGGAACACGGATTACACGGATTAACACGGATTTAACCCCCCAAAAACAGCTAATGCTCGCAGAGGGTTTTGTCTTTGCCCATCCCAAGGGGTACCATGTCTCTAGAGATGAATAGTTGCGGAATCAAAAAGATGATGACGACGCCACACCCCCTGATTATTACCGTGGCCCCCAACGGGGCCCGCAGGACTAAAGCAGATCACCCGGCACTGCCGATGACCGACCGGGAGCTCGCCGATACGGCAGCAGCCTGCCGCGCCGCCGGTGCCGCCATGATTCATCTGCATGTCCGCGATGCCGCCGGTCGCCATACCCTGGATGCCGATGCCTACCGCAGCGCAACGGCGGCAATCCGTCAGCAAGTCGGCAGCGGGCTGATCATCCAGGTCACCAGCGAAGCCGTGGGAATGTATGACCGCGAAGAACAGATGGCTATGGTCCGGCAGTTGCGACCCGAGGCCGTTTCCCTCGCCCTTAAAGAGTTGATCCCGGATCCGGCCGATGAGTCATCGGCGGAGAAATTCTTTGCCTGGCTTGGCAAAGAAGGCATCGCGCCGCAATTTATCCTTTATTCTGCCGAAGAAGTGAGCTATTTCCATGAGCTGAGAAGGCGGGCTGTGGTGCCTGGGGATCGTCCTTTTGTTCTCTTTGTTCTGGGGCGATACAGCCGTGGCCAGCAGTCCGATCCCCGAGACCTGCTGCCTTTTCTGGCGGCCCATGATCCTGAGTGCCCGTGGGCTGTGTGTGCCTTTGGCCGGCTTGAGGCGGTTTGTACCATGACCGCCATCGGTTTGCACGGGCATACCAGGGTGGGATTTGAAAACAACCTGTTTCTCAGTGACGGCACCCTTGCCCCGGATAATGCCGCCCTGGTCGCACAAAACATTGCCGCTGCCTCCCTGTTGGGCAGGGAGGTGGCAGATGCGGACCAAGCCCGAAAACTGCTGGGCATTTACTGAATTCCCGGCATCAGGGGGGCGGGCTTGAAATAATGAAAGATAGCGGCAGGGCAATAAGTTTGAAGACCTCAAGTTGCATTCTTTCAAGTCCGACCCTGTTCTACGAAGCGCTTCAAGGATTTGAAATCTCTAGTCATTCAAAGCAATCCCGAAGCAAAGAAGGTTTTTAGCCTCAGGATGATTCAGGATAATCCCGGATTAAGGGCAGGCTCTTTTGGGTTTTTAAATCCCGAGACATCCAGAGTCATCCCGAGGCTAAGAGGTCTTTGCCTTTTGGAATTCAATTGCCTATAGAACTTTTTGCTGAAAAAGCTCTGTCCTGACCGAACCAAAGCCTGACAAGTGTTTGAAATTGAATTAAGTCTTAGGTCCTGAAGTAAATATAATATGATCCGTTTAATCGTTGACGGTCCCTCTTTATGGTGAGATGTATAGGGCAAATTAATTTTCAAAAAAATTCGCCCTGCCGAAAAGGCAAAGCCGGAGAGATCCGGTGACGCAAAGTTACGGGTCCGGATGTTCGGACGGCCGGACTGTCGAAGAGGGGAAGTGCTTGAGACCGTTGGCAAGCAGGGCACTCATCTTTTCGAGAAGATGGGTGCTTTTTTTGTTTGGGGCGAGGGGGTAGAGGTGGCAATCCAAGACCTGACCTTCAATGTGCGTTATGGAAAAATACGTAAGCAAATTCTTGGTGCCGCTATTCCTGCTGGCGCTTGTCATCGCCCTGTTCTTCGATGCCCCATCGGTCATAACCGTTGATCCGGAGGCCGGGCGGTACGAGCCTGCAGTCAGTAA
>CALZIZ010000005.1 GCA_945787465.1 uncultured Desulfuromonadales bacterium | reverse complement strand
CTTGAACAGGGGAGATTCCTATGGCTGGATCATCTGAAAGCAACGACGACCTGGTTGCGGGTCGCGTCAACCGGGCCAACGACCAGACCACGATATGGGCGGAGAACAAATTCAGTTCCGTGGGCATCGTGGGGATAGAAACAGGGAGTTTCAGGTTCGATTTTAACGGAGACGCCATCTTTCGCGTCGAAGTGGCAAAAGATTCGGAAGACGAGGGTGAATTCCGCCCCTCGGCGCCGCTTGACGGCATCGTCGCTAATGGCTGGAGCGCTGAACACGCCGGGGTAAGTGGCGGGACCGGCGTCACCGGAATCGGCGGAAAGGTGGGAGGCCTGGGGGTTAAGGGCCAGGGAGGCGAGAACGGCATCGGCGTCCTGGGCGATGCCGGCGGGCGCACCGCAGGTGTGGTCGGCCTCGGCGGCCCGCGGGAGGGAACGGGGGTATTTGGCCTCGGTGCCGGCGGCGAGCGCCTCTTGCGCCGCGGCAGCGGGGGAATCGGCGTGCATGGGGTTGGCGGGCCCGCGGATCTCACGCCCGGCGAGCCGGATATATTGCCCGGCGTGGGTGTTTTCGGCCAGGGGGGGAAAGTTCCCGACACCAACAAGGGCCGCCTCCTGCTCGGAGCCGGAGTGATTGGCGTTGGCGGCAATGCGGGGGAAAAAACACTCTCTCGCCCAGCGAGACAGGCAGCGTCGGCGTGTTCGGGCAAGGCGCCGATGCCAAGGTCGAAAACATTTTTGAAGGCGGAGTGGCGACCCAGGTCGGGCCCTTGGAGCCGGGCGCAGGGATTATCGGGCGTGGTGGTTTGCCGATCCCGCCTGAGATGCCGGTGGCCGCGGGGGTCATCGGACTGGCCGGAGGTGAAACCAAGCCTCCTCTCGCCCAGACCGGCGGTACGGGGGTGTTCGGTGCGGGCCCCACGGGCGTTCGCGGTGAGGGTCAGGGCGGACCGGGCATTACCGGCTTCTCGGACAAGGACCGGGGAGGGATTTTCGAATCACAGCGAGCGGCGCAGGCCCGGCTGGTTCCCAGGCGGGTCGAAACCAGGTTTCCCGAGGGTTCGCCAGTCACGCCCGCCGCAATCGCTGCCCCTGTCCTGGAAAGGGGCACGGTGGCCCTGCCGAAAAACGGCGCGGCCGGGGACCTGATGGCGTTACTCGACATTGGCGAGGACTGCACGCTGTGGTTCTGCGTGCGGGGAGCCAGTGCGACGGGTCCGGCGCGATGGGCCCAAGTGCTGTTGGGGCCGGCCTTTGATGGTCAGTGAAGTTAAGCCGGAAAGGGAGCATCGTACGGCGAAAATCGGAGAATTCATTAAACAGCCCGGAACCCTCCGGGCTGTTTGCTTTCTTATCCCCCTCACTCCTCATGTATTTGTATCAAGGCAAGGCCTGACCCATATTTGCCAGGACTATCTTTGCTCCCCCCCCCGGGCGTATAATTTCTTTAAGCAAGACCCAATCAAGCAAACCCCTAACGATAGGAGTCGCGCCATGTTAAAAGGGCAAGGTTTTATAAATGGGGTAAACACCGACCAATTATTCGAAACGATCGATAACATCAAGGGTGATCCCGGAATTGCCAAGTTTAAGTTCCGGGCGAAAAACCGGTGGGAAAACGGAGGATACAATTCCACCACGATCATGGACTTTTATGGAGCTAAGCAGGAAAACGAACATGAGCATGATTTTGTCCTGGGATCGGACGAACCTCAGCTTCTGCTGGGCCAGGACCAGGGGGCCAACCCCGTCGAGTATGTGCTCACGGCCCTGGCAGGTTGCCTGACGACCTCCATGATTTACCATGCCGCGGCACGAGGGATTGTCATGGAGGAAGTTGAGTCCGAACTGGAAGGGGATCTTGATCTGCGCGGCTTTCTGGGGCTCTCCGACAACGTCCGCAACGGTTTTGAAAATATCCGGGTAACGTTCCGGATAGAATCCGACGCCTCCCAGAAAGAATTGGACGAACTCATCGAACTGGCCCAGAAACGCTCACCGGTATTTGACATCGTGACCCACCCGGTCCCGGTTTCGGTAAAAGCGGAAAAGGTGAGAGAGATCATGCATTGATCATGGTCTACTCAGGGGAGGAAAAAACATAAAGGCAGGGAGGCAGGAGTCAGGAGTCAGGAGCCAGGAAGAGGATAAACTGACAGCCCTTGAAAAACCAACAATCAAAGGAGAAGCCCGGAGAGATCCGGGCTTTTTTCGTTCCGGGACGAGTCGACTGCCGATGGCGGCAACGCCCATCCCCCCCGCCAAGGGGTTCGGCCCGCCGTTCGCGCAGCGCATTGACCAGATATGTCAAAAAATAGACCAGATCGGTAAAGATTTGCCGCCAATTGTTGGTAGAATTCCATAGACGGGGCCACGATTGCGGCGGCCCCAGTCCCTGCGTCGAGCCCATTGGGTCAGGTTTTCGTCAGCAATGTTCGGTTGTTCGGTGGGGCTGCGCTTGGCATGAAGACGGTAAGGCCCTTTAACCGCGACGCGCGGCGGCCGTCAACATCTGGGGCTCCACATTTTCCACATCGGGAAGAGACTCGAGAGCGGGGAGGGCGGCGAGAGCGGCGGAAATATCACCTGAGGCAACCTTGACCCAGGCGGCATGGGGGGCATAGGACAAAATTTGATGAATGACATAGCCCGCATCGGCGAGGGCGTCGCAGCGTTCTTTGGCCGGAATGTGTTCGGCAAAGCGCACAAATACAAGGCCGGTCGGTACGGCGGGAGCCCCGTCAGGTTCCAAAGCATAAACGGGTGTCGCAACCGCTGAGGTTAACGGTGGGGGGGGCAGGGAAGGCTCAGCCCGGCAAATGAAAATGTTTTCGTCACCCAGTTCGCCCACTACCCTGGCATGAAAATCGGCGGGCAGGACACCGTGTATGGCGAAATAATCCGAAAGCCGCACATACCGTAAATCGGGGGCTTCGGTTTTGGCCTTGATGCGCCGCGGGTATTGGGAAAAAGGGTCGATCATTTTTTCCTTCCGTACTGAGAAAGTCAGGTCTCAACAAAGCTCTCGAAAGGGCTTCCTGCATTTGGCTGCCCGGAGTCTCTCCGGGCAACCGTGATCTGCGGCTCATAGGGGCAGAATGCTTACGCAAGTCATTATATCACCGGTGAAGATCGGTGCATCGGCGAAGACAGTTTCGGGGAAACCGATTTTTGCCGCCGAGGCCGTAAAGAAACAGTGACTATTTACCACATTTGCAGAGCAAAACCGTCGGGTCCCGGCCCGACAGCCGGGTAACTTTCTTTGCTCGTCCACAGAAAGTCACCAAAGAAAGGACGTTGGCTGCGCCGCATGGTGCCGGTTCTGCAATCGAGAGACGGTTCACCGTTTTCGAGCCCTCTTGCGCACCGGAGTGCTTCGCCACCGCTCTACCCGGCTGTTGCGAACACCGGCGCCGCCATGCCTAAAAAAACAAAAAGAACTGGTCATGGCCTTGCTGCATGCTTTGCATAAGAGGAGTCGCCACGAAGCAACTCCGTTGTCATTAGCAGCTAGAAGGCTGTCGGGGCCCGCCGTCGCTAAAGCTATGGCGGGCAAGCGAGTCCCGGCGGTTTATAAAGCTTTTTGCTGAGGTGCTGAACAGTTGCAAAACACAGTGTTTTTTTGTTTGCCCCTGCGTTCTCAACGCCCACCGCGGCGGATAGGTTTTTTCGATTCGGTCACCGAAGAACACTGACAACAGGTGGAGGACATCATGTTGACGTTCAAGTACGGCGGTAAAAAAGGAAAACAATACCAGCTTGAGGAGAGCGAAGATCTCATCGTGGTACGCACCCAACGGGGGGTGCCTCTGAAAAGGCTGGCCCTTTCCCACAAGGCACGCACCATTGCGGAAAGGTTCAAATCGGTGGTCCGATTTCCGGCAGCGGGGGTAGAAGTGCTGCGTTGCGACAAAGAGCTCGGCCGGAACGAGGCGCGCGAATTACTCAAGAAGGAGTCGGCGCTACGCTTTGCCGGCCGCGTTTTGACCGATGCCAAGTCCCACGCACCGGTGCTTTACACGGAAAACTTCTTTGTGAAATTCGAGGACGACGTCAGCGCGCGGGAGTGCAAAAATATACTGCGTGAGTTGGGTTTGAAAATCAAACGAGAGCTGGAATACGCCCGCAGGGCTTTTTTCGTGGGCGCTCCGGAAGGAACCGGGCAGCGCGTCTTCGAGATAGCAGAGGGCTTGCTGAAGCAGGCTCCGGTGGAGCTGTGTCACCCCGAACTCGTACGGGAAATGGCATTCAGGGGCGCCTTTCCCCAGCAGTGGCATCTCAAGTCGACCACCGTCAACGGTCAGCGCATCAACGAGCATGCCTTTGTTGAATCGGCCTGGAGCATGAACCAGGGAGAAGGGACAACCATTGCGGTGATTGATGACGGTTTCGACCTCGACCACGAAGAGTTCGCAAGCTCCGGCAAGATACTGGCGCCACGCGATGTGACACAGGGTAACGGCAACCCCCGACCCGGTTCTCAGGATGACCATGGCACGGCCTGCGCCGGGGTCGCCTGTGCCGACGGACGATTCGGGTCATCCGGGGTGGCACCCAAGGCGCGCTTGATCCCCATCCGGTTGGCGTCGGGGCTCGGCTCACAGGCAGAGGCCGATGCCTTTATCTGGGCTGCCGAGCATGGCGCGGACGTCATTTCGTGCAGCTGGGGACCGAGGGACGGTCGTTGGTGGGACCCCAACGATCCGCTTCACAATCAGTTCGTTCCGCTGCCCGACTCGACGCGGCTCGCCATCAACGCGGTTACCGGCAATGGGCGCAACGGTAAGGGCTGCGTGATCACCTGGGCCGCGGGCAACGGCAACGAAAGCGTGGACAATGACGGCTATGCGAGCTACGAAAAGGTGACCGCCGTTGCAGCCTGCAACGACAGCGGCAAGCGCAGCGCTTACAGCGATAAGGGCCAAGCCATCTGGTGCGCCTTTCCCAGCAACGACGTGGTCGATGCGCGGACTTCGGGGATTTGGACCACCGACCGCTCCGGCAACCCCGGTTACAACCCCGGCAACCCTTCGGCGGGCGATGCGTCAGGCAATTACACCAACTCCTTCGGCGGAACCTCCAGTGCCTGCCCGGGGGCGGCGGGGGTTGCGGCGCTGGTCATCGCGCAAAATCCGGAGTTACGCTGGGATGAAGTGAAGGAAATCCTCAAGCAGAGCTGCGACAAAATCGATCCTGACGGGGGGCAGTACAATGGAGAAGGCCACAGCCCGAGCTACGGTTACGGTCGGCTCAACGCCAAGAAGGCCGTGGCGCTGGCGCTGCCAAAACAGCCTCGTTACGAGTCGGTCCATACCGCTATCCAGGACGTCACGGTCAAGGATATGCAGACCTCCAGCCTCGCCGTCGCCGTGGGGGATACCAAATCCCTCAAAGACATTAAGGTTTCGGTGGACATCGAGCATACCTACATCGGTGATCTGATCGTGCGGCTGATCCCCCCGAACGCTCTGGGCGCAAATGCCGTTATCCTGCATGACAAAAAAGGGGGCGGCAACAAAGACCTTAAAACGACCTACGACAAGGTCAATGTGCCCGCGCTGGCCGATCTGGTCGGGAAATCGCCTCAAGGGCAATGGACCCTTGAAGTCGAGGACACAGCCCGTCAGGACCAGGGCAAGATTCGCAACTTCTCGGTGCGGTTGGCGTTCTAGAACGTCCGGGCGAAAGATCATACAAGGGTGGGCACCGTCCCCCCATTTGATGAACGCGGAGAATATCAATGGGTGGATAGTGCCCACCCTGCGATTGGACTTTTGGATATTGAGGTTGGGTCGAGGCACGTAACACAATTAAATCTCAGGCGGCTGACCTCGCGGCAAAGCTTATGGTCGCATTAGATTCGGGAGGAAAAGGAGTTTTTCAGCATGTCGAATACATTTTCTCCAACCCGGTAAAGCACGGGATTGCGGGAAAATCGATTGATTGGCCGTATACCAGATTCCCCCGCTATGCGAAGGGACGCCTGTATCCAAATGAATGAGGTGGGGGTGGGATGATTTTTGATTCGGGGAAAGGGCGCGAATGGGGTGATGTTGGGTTTCGTCCCTCAACCCAACCTACAAAGCCTCTGGACCTTAGAGCTGCGTCAGGCAAGCCCCGGATAAAGGCGGGAAGATCTTTCGGAGTCCGGCTGCTAACGAGGTTGCCATCCTCCACCACCTCAGCGTCGATATATTGCGCTCCGGCATTTTCGATTTCCCGAGCAATCGATCTGTAGCCGGTCATCGTGCGACCTTCCAGGACACCTGCGGTCACCAGAAGTTGCGGGCCGTGGCAGATTGCAAAGACAGGCTTGCCACTTTCCAGGAAATCACCGGCAAACCCTACGGCTGCTTTATCCTTTCGCAGTCTGCTCGGCGAATGCCCGCCAGGGATCAGAAGAGCGGCGAAATCATTTACCGAAACATCCCCGACCGCTTTGGCAATGGGTGCTTCGGTCTTGCCCTTTTTACCCCTGACGGTTGGCTTGGCTTTCAATCCCACAGGGACGACCTCATGGCCCATCCCCTAAGAATCGAATACCCCGGCGCATTCTATCATGTGACCAGCCGGGGCAACGCCCGTCAGGATATTCTTCGAGCCCCTCTTTGGAGAGTCTGTTAGAGGATGTTGAAGGCAATGGAGATAGAAACCGGAACATCTATCGGGCTCACGTGATATGCGGATATCTGTTGAAGGAGATTCCGGACCATCAAACCCGTCATTACTCGACGGCAGGCAAGGTGGTCAAAGGGGGAAAGGGGAAAGGCTGTAAGGTGAGACCTCATTCTAACATCCTAAGTCCTCTCGTCTATGGACTCTTGTCAAAATATAAAGGTCGCAATTCTGCGGTTGGGTCAGGGTGGTAGCGGCTGGGATATTATCACCTAAGTTCAAGATGAATTAGATTTTCCCCCTTCCTTGCAAGACCAATTCTATCTCAAATAATTTCGGCCATCTTTTACCGGTAACGAAGAGTCTGTCAGTTTCCGCATCATAGGCGATTCCGTTCAGGATACTTGTCTGCTGGGTCCGGTCGGTTTTATCCAGAATACGACTCAGGTCTATCAAGCCTACAACCTCTCCGGTTTTTGGTGAAATTCTGGCGATATAGTCGGTGTTCCAGATATTGGCATAGATCTCACCTTGGATAAATTCAAGTTCGTTGAGGGCGGGGACAGGCAGGTTGCCGGCGCGGACTTCAAATTGTCTTATCTGATTAAAGTTTTCGGGGTTGAAAAAACGCAACGTTGCGCTGCCGTCACTCATGATGAGACAGGTGTTATCTTGTGTTAGTCCCCAGCCCTCTGTCTGGTAGGAGAATTCCCTGAGTTTGGCGAAACTTTCTTTGTCATAGACAAACCCCTTCTGGGCCCTCCAGGTAAGTTGAATCAGTTTCTCATCCCAAACGGTTAATCCTTCACCAAAGTGTTTATCGGCCAAGGGACGGAAATTCAAAATACTGCCGGTGGTCAAATCGATCTTTCGCAGGCCACTTTGTTTGCGCAGGCCTGTACTCTCATAAAGTGCCCCTTGGTGGAAGACCAATCCCTGGGTAAAGGCTGTCACGTCGTGAGGGTAAGTGTTGATAACGTTGTAGCTAAAAATCGGAATAGGAGGATTTGCACGTTGAATTATTTCTTTGATGACTCTCTTGGCGTTGCTTTTTGTCGGTTTTTGAGAAGGGCTGCCTAGATCAAAGCCAGTCAATAAAAGACCAATGAAAAGGCTTGAAACCCCTTGGAGCAAACGGGCTGTTTTCACATTTTTTACCTTTTTTCTTCTCTAAGCACTTTTGGGTCAGAACTGTTTCTCAGATCAAGAATAGCATATGAGAGTTCAGCTACAATTCCACCGGACAGGTATCTGCTGGTCGAAACCCCGGAGGCCAACCTTACCCATGGCATGCGACAACACAACGGCATCTATACCCAAACCTTCAACCGTGGGCATTCCCGGGTAGGCTATGTTTTCCACGGGCGCTACAAGGCGATAGTGGTGGAAAAGGACAGCTCCCTTCTTGAACTCTGTCGCTATGTGGTTCTTCATCCGGTGCGCGCCAGAAGGGACGCCGGTCCGGCGGGCTGGCGCTGGAGCAGTTATGGGGGGACGGCGGGGATGACAAAAGCTCCGCACTTTCTTACCACCGCAATGGAGTCTCGCCCTGTTTTCGGAGCACTGCACTACCAAGGCCCGCTCGGCCTACTGTGAATTTGTCAGGGACGGGATTGCCATTGCCCTGCCTTGGAGGGAATTGCGTGGTCAGATCCTGCTGGGGCAGGAAGGTTTTGCAGAACAGTTAAAAGAGCAGATTGCTGGTAACGAAAAGAGTCTGGAGGTTCCAAGGCGGCAGAGATATTTTTCACGCCCATCGTTAGATAGTCTTTTCTCGAAAGGAACAAACAAAAAAGAGAGAAACCGGAACATCTACTGGGCCCACGTGGAATGCGGATATCTTTGGAGGGAGATTGCGGACCATCGTGCCCTACATTTCTCGACGGTGAGCAGGGCGGTTAAAAGAGAGGAAGAGAAAAGACTCCAAAGCCAGACCCCGTGCAATGGAGGGAGGTATCCTGCAAATTTGAGGGTCGAAGGGGATTAGTCGTGGGAAGGGTTGCGGAAATATTGGGTCATGGCCATGCGGGCGTATTGACTGGCGCGAGTGCCGATGAATTGTTCGTGGGCCACCATGACGGCAAGGGCCACCTGCCCTTGACCCTGGCGCTCCTTGGCAAAGCCCACGAACCAGTCGTAGCGTGCCTCGTGGTCCCGGCTGCCGATGGAGCCGGTTTTGCCGCCGATCTGCAGGCGCGACAGGACCTTGTCCCGCTGGTAGCCCCGGAAGGACTTGCGGCCGGTGCCGGACTTGATGGTGGCCTCCATCATCTGGCTTAGCACAGTTGAGGCTTTGGCCGACATGGCCTGCTGCTCCCAGGCCGGCTGCAAGCGGTACAACTCCTCGCCTTTTCCATCCACGATACGATCCACGATGGACGGCGCCACCATGCGCCCTCCGTTGAGCACCGCCGAGGCCATCACCGCGCCGTGCAAGGGGGAGATGGTGGTCTGCCGGTTGAAACCGCTGCCAAGCTCGGCCCAATGATAGGGCTTGTCGCTTGCCTCAAAGTGGCTTGGCGGCAAGTCCAGTTCGAAGTCCAGCGGCCCGTTGAAGCCAAAGGCGTCGGCTGATTTCTCGAGCAGCGGTTTGCCCAGATGCAGTTTGCCGATCTTGCCGAACACCGGGTTCACCGATTGGGCAAAGGCTTCCTTGAACGAAACCGTGTTGGTGTGCCGGTTGATTGAGTCGGTCAGTTGCCGTTTATACAGGGTATGTTGGTAGCCGTTGAAATGCATGGATGAATCGGCCGTATAGCCGAACTGGTCCACCGCCGACGCCGCCGTCACGATTTTAAAGATACTGGCTGCGGGAAAGTCACTGAGCAGACAGGGATTGCCGGAGGGGTCGTTCTTGTCGAAGCCCGCCATGGCCAGAATTCGGCCGGTGTCGGCCTCCATGACAACAATTCCGATATAGCGTGAGTTCTTGCGATCCAACTTATTGAGCAGGTAGCTCTGCAGGTCTACATCCAGACTGGTCTGGGCCTGCAGGACCTGCTGGCCCGCCGAGACCTCGATGGCCGTTTGGGTCAGATTGTTGAAGTCCTGCTCATCGAGTAGCTGCCGGAGATCCTGTTTGCTGGTTAGGTGGTCTGCAGACATAGCAGAGAGGGCGGCCTGGGGCGTCAAGGGTGGGGACGTCGCCCCTCCGCTGCGGGGCAGCAGCTGCACTCCGAAAATCGCAATCAGCGCAAGCAGGGAGACCCCCGCCGCCCGAGGAGCGATCCGCCGGAGAAAGCCACGACTGTTTGAATTCTTTTGCAGTTCGGCTTGATATTCACGCCAGCTGCTGCCGTTTTTTGGGCGCACGGTAGGTTTGAATGAATTTCGCATGGTCAGATTCTATGATAAGCCGGTTTTTGGGGTTTAATCACTACAGGCAACAGCTGTCTCGGAGCGGCTCGATCCATCCGGGGGGATTCAGAGTAGTTACTTGCATAGGGGACACGAGCGATTCTTTTTAATGTCAAAAAAAATCAATGGCTTGCACAAAAACGTACACCGTACGTCACGCAAGCAAGACCCTAGAATGACGCCGAGATGGCGAAACAGGGCCGTTCCCGAATAAAAAACACACTATAAAACTTTTTCCCCAAAGGGGAAAGGACTTCTTTCTAAAGGTCTATCCGGGTGTTCAAAAGAGTTCCGGGTAAGATCAAACCCCGTGCTTGGCCAGGCGGGAATTGTGGTTATGCAAATCGGCAACCAGGGCTTCGAGCTTCTGGCTTGAGAGGTAGCCCTTCTCGATGAAAAACTGGCCGATTTTTTTCTGCCGGCAGCGCTGAAAGGCGAGCAGGGTGCGTAGCTGGAAATGGGTGAGCAGGCCGAGGCGAAGGGCCTTTTCGCCGAATCGGCCGCTGGCCGCCTCCCCGCTGAAGATGGCGCGGATCCCCTCCTCGTTGAGCCAGCCCCAACGCTTGGCGATATCGCCGATGCGTGGGCGCTGGCCCCGTTGCCAGACCAGGGCCTCGATCAGTGCCTGGTATGGGATGACGCCGCGGTAGTAGAGGTAGATCCCCGCTTCCAAAGGCCTTTGGGGAAGGGGGCCCTTGTAGTAGTGGGCTTTGCGGGAGGTGGGCCGCGCCGCAGGGCGCTGCTGGGGGGAGGGGGCCGGCTGCTGGCTGTGGTAGGAGCCCGATTTGCTGCTGCGCTGGTCGCGCTTGCGCAGAAATCCCCGAACCAGATCGTAGGCCTCAAGCAACTCGCGAAAGGATTCAGTGCGGCGCTTCTGCTCTTCGGGGCAGCTATCAATGAAGCGGTCGGGATGGCGGGCTTTGGCCTGGTGGCGGAAGGCGGTCTTGACCCCGCCTGCCTGCAGGTAAGACAAAAAATCCCGGCCGATCCGGACCTGGTCACCGAAGAGTTCACGGCAGGCAGTCAAAAGCTGGTTTTCGCAGTAGCCTTGGTTCAAAGGGCAGTTCTCGGGAAAAGGGTGAAGACGGATCGGGGGATCCTGGCTACTTGTTTTTTTGCAGCGTTTTGGTCAGGACGGTTGATGAATTCAGGATTAAGGGCGTAATAAGTAATGTGTAATGTGTCAAAATTATAGCTAACCACTGACCACTGACCACTGACCACTGACCACTGACCACTGACCACTGACCACTGACCATGCTTTTAGGTCATCGCTTGGTCTGCAAAAAATTGTGCCGCCCCAGTTCTCGGGTGAATACTAGCTCAGTGCTGCACAAAGCTCAAGAACCAGATTTTGCCGCCTCTGCGGCCTCGGCCATCGCCGCAATGCGCCGCCCCAGGGGACGAAACATCGAGGGGTAGATGATACTGGCGAGCAGGGCGGTCAGAATCAGGGTGCTGATGGTTTCGCCGCTGAGCAGCCCCATCTTCTCGCCCAGGGTGCCGGCGACCACGATCATCGACAGCGGCGCCGACAGCAGCACCGACATGCTGGCCGCTTCTAGCAGGCTCAGCTTGAGCGGCCGGGCAAGCACCACCGGGTAAATGTTGCTCACCAGCACCATCAGGGTCAAAAAGACCGCAGAGCCAAGCAGCGCAGGGGATTTGAGCAGGTTCAGATCGAGCTGGGCGCCGACTCCCATGAAAAAGAATGGGATCAGAAAGCCGAAGCCCAGGGCGTTGATCTTCTCTTCGAAGCGCCCCTTGCTCTTGAACACATGGCTGAAGATCATGCCGACCAGAAACGAGCCGAGAATCGCTTCGGCTCCGGCCAGCGCCGCCAGGATGCCCCCGGCAAAGGCGACGGTGACCACAACCCGGATCCCTTCCTCGACGGGGTCTTCGCTCTCCATGACCTTTTCCACCCGCTCCGGGTGCCACCAGGCGACCAGGTAGAGAATTTTCAGTACCAGCAGGGCCAGGCCGAAGAGCAGGCCGAGCTTGAGCAGAGCGAGGCCGGCCTGCCAGGTGGGGCCGTAGTGGTGGTAGGCGTCGATCAGGGTCAGCACCAGGATCGACAGCAGCTCTCCGGTCAGCGCCACCCCCATGACGTCACGCCCCAGGGGGGTTTTGATCAGCTCGGTCTCCTTGAGCACCGGAATGGCGATGCCCGCCGAAATCATCGCCACCGCCACCCCGAGAAAAAATGGCTGGCCGATGGCGACAAAGAGCAGCGGGGTGAGGGCAAAGGAGAAGACCGAGACCATGACGTACCAGAAGCTTTTGCCGCTGCGCCGCAGCCAGGTCAGGTCGAGCTCCATGCCGGCGATGAACATCAGATAGATAAAGCCGATCTCTTTGAGCACCTCGAACCACTCGGGATGGGAGCGAAGGAAAAAGTTGAACAGCACCGCCCCGTAAACGATTTCGAGGGCGGCCGAGGGGACCCTGATGCGCCGTGCCACAAAGGGGATGACGGCAGCGCCAAGAATCACCAGGAACATGGAGGTTTGCTGGGTTCCCATGGGCGGCCCCTAGGCAAGAAGTTCGATGGGCGGAATCAGCAGGCAGCTGGTCCCGGTGCGGCGGACCAGTTGCCAGGAGACGTCCGGGCGCAGCAGTTCGGTGAGGGCCCCGGTGCGCTGCCAGTTGCCGATGTCGCTGACCACCAGGTTGTGTTCTGCCAGCGCAGCAAGACCCGAACGGATCGGATTGCCGGTAAGTTCGCGGCTTTCGATGCGGGTTTTGTAGATCAGTCCGAGGTCGGAGACGACCTTCTCCATCTGTTCAAGCTGCAGGGCCTGCTCTTCTGAGGCGATATATTTGGAGATGCTCACCAGCAGGGCGTGGATTTTGTAATTGAGCCCGGAGGAAATCTCGAGGGTGGCTTCGAGGCTTCGCTGCAGGCTCTCGGCTTCGAGGCCCGGCACCCCGACCTGCTTGTAGGGCAGGGTTGCTGAGGCCAGCAGGATCGGGCAGGCAAGCGAGGCCCCCAGTTCGTTCAAAAAATGTTTGCTGCGGCGAGGGCCCCAAATTGGGATGCTGGAGATCTCGGCTTCGGACTTGGGCAGTACAAGCAGAGCGTAGGAGCCTGGTTTGCTGAGCCGTCGCTTAAGCCGCGAAAGGCTGCACTTGTCGTAATTGACCTCTTTGAGGTTGTGCTTTTCGCTGAGCTCCTGAAGCTGCCGGTTGAGTTCTTCGTTCTGGCGAGAACTGAGGAACAGCGCCTTTTGCAGGGGGAATATGCTGAAGATATAGCTGATTTCTGCGAGCAGCTCCTCGGAGGCTTCACCAGGGAACCAGGCCACCAGGGTGTCGCCGTATTCGAGGGGAAACTGGGTGAAGCGAAAGGTGATGAGTTCGGAGACGGTCTTGATAACCTTGGGATCGCCGAGGATGACCAACTTGTCTTTGGGCCTCAGCACCGTATCGCCTTCGGGGACGATGATATTGCCGCCGCGGTAAATGATGCCCACCCGCCACTTGCGGGGATTGAGAGCGCCCAGGGGCTTATTGGCCAGGCGCGAGTGGGGGTGGATCTCGACCTCGAGGATTTCGTTTTTTCCCAGTCCGATGCCGTGGACTGTTTTGGTCTTTGACTCTAGGCGGTTGCGCAGGCCGGTGGCGCTGACGTTGAAGATGCTCTCGACCTCGACTCCCAGTTCATCGAGGGCGGCAATGCCTCTTTGGGTGATGCCCACCGAGATGATGCGGGGCACGTCGAAGTGTTCCTGCAGAATCCGGGCGATTTCGATATTGATCTTTTCGGTGGTGGTGCTGATGATTACCGTGTCGGCATCGGCAACTCCGGCCTCCTCCAGGACCAGTCGGCTGGTGGCGTCGCCGCGAAAGGTCCTGAGCCCCTCGCCCCGCAACTGGCGCGCCGTCTCGAGGGCCTTGTCATTGCCATCGATGCACAGCAGGGGGATATCCCGGGAGAGGTTTTTCAGCAGTTGCAGGCCGATGTTGCCAAGCCCGATCAATACGCATGCGCCCGAGGCCATGTAGGATCCTTTCCTGAAGAACAATGGGGGAGCTCAGTGTAAAAATAACCGCCTGCCAATGCAAGGACGAAAATTGCCTGAAATCCCGGAGGGGGGGCTTTGACAGAAGTTTCTGCAGGGCGTATAGTCATCTGTGTAGAAAAAATACTCAGTCAAGGGGCACATCATGGAAACCCGTCTCTCCGGCCGTCTTGCCGACCTGATCACCAAGGTCGGCAGCTACGGCAAGGAAAATCTCGAGGATATTCTGCACGTGGTGGTGGAGGCGGCCAACCTCATCACCGGCCAGAACCGCTGTCGGATCTACCTCGAAGACCTGACCAGCGGCAGCCTGAGCTGCGCCGCGGTCAGCGGCCGGCAGGCCAGCAACATACGCGAAAAGGCTTTTCCGATCTACAACAGCGAGTACCTTGTGTCGCGGGTCTATATCTCCCAGGAGGAGGCCGAGGTGGCGGATGTCTCCTCCTATCCCAGCCCCTTTGCGCGCGACCTGGCCGAGCGCTTCGACATTGCCGCCAGCTACCATCTGCCCCTGCTGCACCAGGGGCGTTCGGTGGGGGTGTTCTGCGTCGACAGCAGCCGCAGCGGCCAGTTGCCGGATCGCGAACAGCGCCAGCTGCTGCAACGTTTCGTGGCCGAAGTGCTGCCGGCTCTCGACCAGGCCCGCAAGTATCACCAGCAGATTGTTCTTGCCCGCCAGGTCGATGCGGCCAAAAAAAAGCAGGCGGCGCTGTTCATGGTCAAGTCGGCGGTGAAGCTGATCGACAAGCTGGCCCTGGCTTCGGTGCTGGTCCCCTCTCCCGCAGCCCCCGGCTCCGGTGAGGAGGGGCTTCAGATCCTCGCCTCCTACTCGGCGATGACCGAGGCCCAGCGTCTGTACGAAGATGATCGGCTGATCAGCCTCGGCCCCGGCACCTCGCTGCTGTCGCGTTACATCAACGACGCCGGGATCATTGTCGACGACACCCTGCTCTCACCCCTCTATATCCCCCACCTGGCCACCGAATCGCTGCAGAAGCGCTACCTGACCGAAGAGCTGGGGCTCAAGTCGCTTTATGTGGTGCCGCGCTTCGATCCCAATACCCGGCGGGTCATTTGCCTGGTCAACTACTACACCCAGCAGTCCTACAGGTTCAGCGATTTTGAGAAAGGCCTGCTCGAGGCCCATGCCGAGATGGCCCAGCGGGTCATTCAGGAGATCGGCGGCGAGCACATGGAGATCCAGGTGCTCTCGGAGATCAACGACCTGCTCCAGGAGAAGTTCGAAGGTGTGCAGCCCTTTCTGACCCGGGTGCTGTCCAAGGCCACCGAACTGATCGGAGCCGATACCGGCAGCATCGCCCTGGTGCTCGAGCAGGAAGGAAAGCGCTGGTTGGTGGTCGAAGAGGCCGCCGGCACCCTGGTCGGTGCCAAGAGCAAGGAGTGGCTGAAAAAGAACATCCCGCCGATTCGCGTCGGCGGGCGCGATCTGCCGCCTGAGGAGCGCAGCATCACCGGCTATGTGGCCCACAGCGGCAGGCCCTACATCATTACAAATACCGGCGAAGAGAAGCGCACCGGAGGTCTCTACCGGGAGATCACCGAGGCGATCAAGAGTGAAATCGCCGTACCGGTGGTGCTCGATGAGGAAGTGATCGCGGTCATCTGTCTCGACAGCCTGCGGCCTTATTTTTTCACCGACGAGCACAAACGCATCCTGCTGATCATCGGCCGGATGATCTCCCGTTATCTTTCGGATCTGCAGCGCATCGAAAAGCTGACCTCAGAGGTCAACCGGCTGCGCAAGGACGTCGGCTACAAGGACCCGAAAATCTCATCCTACAAGCTGGGTAATATCATCGGCAATTCGACCAAAGCCAACGAACTGGTCGAATTCATTCAGCGGGTGACCCCGCCGCTCTCCCATCGGATCTCGATGTGGAACCGGAGCGGCTTGCAGGAGGCCACCCTGGGGCTGCCGAGCATCCTGATCACCGGTGAAACCGGCAGCGGCAAGGAGTTTTTGTTCAACAACATCTTCTCCCGGTTGCGCGAGATGTATCAGCTCAAGGTCGACCCACAGGGGGAGATGCCGGTGAAAAAGACCAACATTGCCGCCTACAGTGGGGATCTGACCTATTCGGAACTCTTCGGCCACAAGCGCGGAGCCTTTACCGGGGCCCACGCCGACCGCAAGGGGATTCTCGAAGAGGCCCACGGCGGGGTGGTATTTCTCGACGAGATCGGCGACGCTGACCCCAAGACCCAGGTGCAGCTGCTGCGGTTTCTCGATAACGGTGGCTTCGTGCGCCTCGGGGAGAACCAGACCCGCTACGCCCGCGTGCTGCTCATCGCAGCCACCAATAAGGACCTGCGCCGGCTGATCCAGGAGGGCAAGTTTCGCGAGGACCTCTACCACCGCCTTTCCGAACTCAGTCTGGAGGTTCCTTCGCTGAACGATCGCCGCGAGGATATCCCCGATCTTGCGGTTCATTTTCTCGGCAAGCTCTACCAGGTCTACCGTCAGCCCGAGGAGCTCGATGAGGAGCCGCCGGTACTCACCCGGGGCGCTCAAGCGCTGCTCTCGAGTCACCATTACACGGGCAATGTCCGCGAACTGCGCACGATTTTGCTGCGCTGCCTGTTCTTTCGCAAGGGGCGGGTTATTTCAGAAGAACGGGTCGCCAAGGTGCTGCATTCGCTGGGCAGCGGCAAGCCAAGCGACAGCGGCGAACAGCTGACGGCCCAGGTCGCCGGGGAGATTTTCGACGCCGTGGCCCGGGGCGAGGGGGATTTCTGGAGCGAGGTGCATGGGCCTTTTTCGGAAAAGCGCATCTCGCGCGATGTGGTGGCAACCGTGGTGGAACTGGCACGGGGGCAGGGGGCGACCACCATGCCCAAGGTGGCCGGTGCCCTCAGGGCCTGCGATCCCAAGAGCGAGGACCCCGAAGAGCGTAAAACCTTTTATAAATTCAAGAACTTTCTTTACAAAACCATCAAGATTTCCTGACCCTCGAGGGGGAGGCAGAAATATTCACTCGGCGGCCTTGATTTGGGGCATAAAACTGGTAGATTTTGCGTGGAGTCGAAATTTAAACTGAATCAGTCATTTTGGCGCCGCTTAAGGCCCGGAGGGAGTTGTTTTATGCTGCAACGAATGGCCAGGGAAGTGCTTTTACCGGGGATGGTTGTCGTTCTGATGATGCTGGCGGGTTGCCTGAAAGCAGACAGGGTGTTGCTGCCCGAAACGACAGCGACCCTGCAGGAGGCCAAATCCCAGATTAACGATGGCAACCGCATGGTCAAACAGGGCGATGAAATGATGCGCCAGGGGCAGGATTTGCGCAAGAAGGGTTCGGAGCTGATCCGTGAGGGAGAAAGGCTTCGCGACGCCGGAAAAACGCTGGTTCGCAGTGGCAAGCAACGGATCAAGGCCGCTGAGATGCTCGAAAAGGCAGAAAAAATGCGCCTCGAAGGACAGAAACTCAAAGTCCAGCCCGTCGATTAAAAGCCGGGGGAGGCTGCCATGGGTCGTTTCAAGCTCAGCCTGGCGCTGATTCTGACAGTACTGCTGCTTGTTCTGGTACTGCAGAACGCAGGCCCGGTGGAAACCCGCATCTTTTTCAAGAGTTTTGTTTTGCCCCAGGCGCTGCTCTTATTGGCAACGGCTGGCGCGGGTTTCGCCCTTGGGGTGCTGGCGACCCTGATCTTTTTGAAAAACCGTTAAATATCCTCAGGAACCCATCGTCTGCTGAGTGGGGTAGGTTGGGTTGAGGAACGAAACCCAACAGGCGGCTCAGTTCCAGCACATGTTGGGTTCGTCGCTACGCTCCTTAACCCAACCTACATTTTACGATCACTCCAAACTCATCTTCCAAACCCTGCAACTATGTCCTCGACCTTTTTGCGGTCCCTGGCGCTCCAAGGGCCGACCAGGGCCGCCTTGAGCGCCCCCGGGGTCAGCAGCGTCGATGCTGCCTCCCTGACCTGCTCCGGGGTCACCGAACAGACCTCCCTGCGGTCCTGCTCCAGGGTTCGCAGATAACCTGTCAGCTCTCCCCACCCATAGCGGGTCGCCATGGCCTCGGTATGATCACGGCTGAAATCGAGATCAAACCGGTACGACTGGGTCACCCCTGCAAGTTCTTCTTCCGGGACCAACTGGCGACGTAAGTCCTCCACCACCTTCAAGGTCTCCTTAACCGCTTCGACCAGATTCTCAGGGGCCACCGAAAGGTCGATGGCCAGGCACCCCGTTTCTTCGTACAGCGACAGATTCGCCTCGACATTATAGGTCAGCCCCAAGTGTTCGCGCAGGTGGAGCATCAGCCGCGAAGTGCCCCCCCAAGAGAGGATCCAACGCAACACCCGCAGCGCGGCGGTGTTTTCGGCATGTCTTCCCGGGGTGCGAAAGGCGAGCTGGATGTTGACCTGGGAGTCCGAATCCTTGACCCAGCATAGCTCAGGCGTCGCAGTCTCTGCGGCAGGCTGCACCGGCAGCGGCCTGGCGGGCCGAGGCCCCTGCCAGGAGCCGAAGGCCTTTTGCACCGCCGCAACCACCTGCTGATGACGGACCCGCCCGGTGACTGCAATGACCGTGTTGGTCGGGGTGTAGTAGTGGCGATGGTATGCGCGCAGGTCGTCCTCGGCAATGCTCGAAAGGCTCTGCTCGGTGCCGATGGTCGGCACGCTCAAGGGGTGCCCCGGCCACAGCAGGGCGGCGGTGTGGTTGTCGGGGCTGACATCCTCGCCCTTTTCGTTGAGATCTTCAAGGGCCTCTTCGAGGATGATCTTACGCTCCAGATCAATGTCCTTGAACAGCGGCCGTTGCAGCATGGAGGCGAACAGGGCTGCGCCCTCCTCGATATGGTCCGGGTGCAACCTGGAGTGGTAGCAGGTGTTTTCAGCGTCTGTCGAGGCGTTGACCGTGCCGCCGAGGGCCTCGAAGGCCTTTTCAAGCTCCACGCTGGTGGGGTGTTCTACGGTGCCGCGAAACAGCATGTGCTCAAGAAAATGTGAGATCCCCGCATGGTCGGGCTTCTCGTCGCGGCCGCCGGCGGCCAGGTAGCAGATCATTTCGGCGCTGTGCAGGTGGGGCATTTCTACGGTGACCACCCGCAGGCCGTTGGCCAGGGTCTCTTTGTAGAATTCGGTTTTGGTCTCGTTGGCTGTCAAATGGGCTTTCCTTTCGGCCTGTGACCTCTTTAAGTCGTCGCAGCTAGGAGGCTGTAGGACTTGACGGACCGTAACGAGAAATTGGATGTTCGAGTCCAGATCCTCGAGAATTTGAGAGCAAATAGCAGGGCTATTTGTCGAAAATTGTCGAGAATTTGGGCCGATCAGCCGGTTTCGCAATAGGTTCATGTTAAGCCCGACAGCCTCCTAGTTTAATGAACTCCCCTCTCGACCGCAATCGCTAATCTCCAACGGTCGATTTATCTCCCCTGATTTCAAAATGTGTCATAGCTATGACATTTTTGAGCCAAAAAAATGGCAGAAGAATTGCGACGAATTGGCTCTTCTTAAGTCATCCTTCATGCAATTCCGGTCTCTTAGCAATAAAAATCAGATATGGGCATGACACTTGCCAATAGAAGTTTACGTCAAGTCAAGAGGTTTTGTCTTTTGAATGAATATTTTCGCGTGGTCGAACCAGGTTTTTCTATTTTAACTCTTTAAATCCGGAAAGGAGGCTGTCCTAGGGAAGGTTTGCTCCAGGCCCCACACCCCAAGGGCATCAGTTTTTTTCCAACAATATTTTACAGGAGGTACAAGGAGGCGTATGAACAAGAAGAAAGTATTATCCATGCTCTTGGCCGGAACTTTCGGCATGAGCACCGTGCTGACCGGCTGCGGCGGTGGCGGAGGCACTGACAACCCGGTTGCCGATGCCATTGACCCCGGTTCCAATCAACAGGCACCAGTCTCAACTGCCGAGCCGGTTTCGGGCGTTGTCGCCGACGGTTACCTGAACGGCGCCAAGGTTTGTCTGGACGTGAACCTCAACAAGGCCTGCGATGAGACTGAGCCCTCGGTATTTTCCGGTGCGGGCGGTCAGTATACCATTGCCGTTGAAGAACTGGCCAAACTCCCGGAAGGCACTACCGCAGACGATTTCCCGATTCTGGTCGAAGTCAAACCTGAATACAACGTCATGGACGAGGTCGATGGCGACGGGACTCCGGTGACCAAGGAGTACATCCTTTCTGCCCCCAAGGGCAAGCCCGAGTTCGTAAGCCCCATCACCACCCTGATTCATGAGGAGATGGAGTCCTCGGTCGAAGAAATCACCCCCGAGAAAGCCGAGGAAAACGTTAAGGCACGCATCGGCGTGGCTGATGACATCGACCTCTTTGAAGACTACATTGCGCCCAATACCGAGGGCATGACCGAGGAACAGGCTGCGGAACGCAAAGAAAAGATGGAGACCGTGCACATGGTGGCCCAGGTTGTGGCCAACACCATGGGCGACATGAAAGCCCAACTCGACAAGGTCGAGGGGATGGAAAACATCAGCCTGGACGTCATCATCAAGGCTGTGGTCAATGAGGTCATGAACCGCCTCGAAAGCATCGTGACTCAGGTCGAGGCGGCTAAGGAAGATATTGCCGCCGGTACGGTGACCAAATTCAACCCGGAAGACGTGGTTGCCAAGGTTGAAGAGTCCGAAGGGGCCTTCGATGGCGATAAGGCGAAAGAAGCCGTTGCCGTAGCCGAAATGGAAAAGGCGACCGCCAAGTCCTCCTTTAAGACCGTTCTGGAAAAAGGTGGTTCTTCCTGGCTGGAACTTCACTTCGACTACGACGAGGAAACCCAGCAGGAGATCCCCGAACTCGAGATCGGAACCGTTAAGCTCGACGCTCAGGGGGCATTGAGCGAAGAGGAAATGGCCTACAATTTCGCTGCAGGCGTCTGGGGTGATGCGGTCCAGGAGGATGATAACTCCTTTATCCTGACCGCAAATGGCTGGATCTCTGTGAATGACGGCCCTGAAGCTTATGACATGACCTTTGACGAGAACGGCTCGGTGTTACTGACCCGCAAGGCTGATGGCCTGCAGGAGATTCTGACCGTTGCTGAAGCCGACCTCGCCGGAAAGTACCAAGGCCACTTTTCCGGGCGCCTGGGAAGGTTTCTGGTTGATCCCACTCTGGTTTTCCCCGAGGGTGCCAAAGGGCATAAGCTGAGCTTTACCCGGACAGCTGACACCTACGAGATCTGGGATGACGAGTGGAACACGGTCAGGATCTGGGATGGCCAGAATGAGACCCTGGTGACTTCCCTGGATCAGATGCTGATTGATTTTGCTTACAATCCCGAGCAGCAAGGCGGCAATGACCTCGGCGTGGGCCGTGATCTGAGCGCCAGGTTCGAAAAGATCGATGATAATAGTGGCATCCTGCACCTGTTTATCTGGGAACCCTGTGCTCACCAGCCCAAGAAGCTGATGGAACAAGGCGCCTGGAAGCGCGTCACTCCCTTCGAAGGCGGACCCGAGATCATCCTTGTCGATATCCCCGGTGCCTATGCTTTCAAGTACGGGGATCGTGAAGAACGCCCCTTCTTCGCTGAAAAAGACGGCGTGGTCAAGTACGGCAACTATATCCCTGCAGGCGTTCAAGACGGGATGGATGAGTTGATGTACAACCCGGTTGCCATGGACGGGCTCAAGGGCAATCTGAATTATGAGGCCATCGCAACTGCATCCCCCATGGAGAATTACCAGGAACCGGTCTGCAACGAGCCCTATCCCGGCGATCCCAACATGGGCGGCGAGCCCCACCCTGGCGACCCCAACATGGGCGGTGAGCCTTACCCTGGCGACCCCAACATGGGCGGTGAGCCTTACCCTGGCGACCCCAACATGGGCGGTGAGCCTTACCCTGGCGACCCCAACATGGGCGGTGAACCCTACCCCGGCGATCCCAACATGGGCGGTGAGCCCTACCCGACCCCCGTGCCTCCGCAGGCAACCATTCCGTTTGACGCTCAAATGTTGAGCCAGCCTCTGTACCTCATGCCTCCTGGTGATTCTGCGTCCCATGAGTCGATCATGGTGACGTTCAATTCGGCTGACGGATCTTTAGTTGAAGACGGCACAAAAATCAACCCTGATGGGGTGGAAGAGACATGGCAGGCAACCGGCAACTGGGAAATTAGCACAGACGGTGTTTTGATGATGTTCAACCTCTCCAATCAGGAACCTGGTTTTGTGCGGGAATTTTCACTTGTGTCCGCCTACGGCAATTCTTATGAGGTCTATTTCTCCGAATCAACCGGCCAGGCTGGTTATGTTCACATGAGTGCTGACCCTTACATGGGTGGCGAGCCTTACCCAGGTGACCCCAACATGGGTGGTGAGCCAGTACTGGTGCCTGAGCCTGCTCCGGAAACAATCGTATCTTTTGACGCACAGCAGGACCTCATGGGCAAGACCTTCGCTTTCGTCGATAGTAAAGAAGTGTGCGTAATGACCTTCAAAGCCGATGGCTCTCTTTCGGAAGCCTGCCGCGAGGAATTTGACGGGATGATCGAGACAATGGCTAACGGGGGGACCTGGCAACTGGATGGGGATGGAGTGTTGCATGGGCAGTTTGAAGGCGATTATGGCACCACCAAGGTTTTCAAGCTTAACGATAGCAGTTCTTCTGTCCTGTCCTTATATATTGAGGACTGGGAAGGGGATGTCCTGAAATACAACACTTATGAGCAGATGTTTGTCACCACCCCTTTCAATGATCCTGCCGGGATGGACTTGGTCGGCCTTGATGGCGTGGCCCTTTCTTTCAGCACAGGCTCCGGTCAGTTCACTGATCCTTCGGGCGAAAGTGGATTCTTCGATTATATTCTGGAGTCGGACGGCAGCCTGCGCATGTACATGGAGAATGGCGATGTAATGACCATGTTCCTGATGGCCGAAGGCGCAACCACAATGGACTTCCCCGTCGTCGGTTTTATTAAAGACGCTGGTGGAAACCTGGTCGATGTCGTTAAGGATCACATGACGGCTAATAGCCTTTAACAAAGCGCTAAGGTCAGACAGAGTGATTGGCTGACCGCCAGTTTCAAGACAAAGCAAGAAAGGGCACCCCAACGTGGGTGCCCTTTCTGTTTGTAGTATGTAGATTGGCAGGTCTCAGCCCTTCAAAACCTTCGCCGCCTCCTTGGCGTGGTAGGTGATGATCAAATCGGCGCCGGCGCGTTTCATGCCGAGCAGGGTCTCCATCATCACCCGCTCGCCGTCGATCCAGTCCTTTTCGGCGGCGGCCTTGATCATCGAATACTCTCCAGAGACATTGTAGGCCACCAGCGGCAGCTGGAAGTTCTCCTTAAGGTCGCGCAGAATGTCGAGGTAGGCCAGGGCCGGCTTGACCATCAGAAAGTCGGCGCATTCCTGCTCGTCGAGGTGCGCTTCGCGTAGTGCCTCGCGGCGGTTGGCCGGGTCCATCTGGTAAGAGCGGCGGTCGCCGAACTGGGGGGTGGACTCTGCGGCATCGCGAAACGGGCCGTAGTAGGCGCTGGCGTATTTGACCGCGTAGCTCATGATCGGCAGGTTGTGAAAGCCGTTGGCATCGAGCATCTCGCGGATGGCGGTGATTCTGCCATCCATCATGTCGCTGGGCGCGACGATGTCGGCCCCGGCGCGGGCGTGGGAGAGGGCCTCGGCGGCGAGCAGCCTGAGGGTCTCGTCGTTGTCGACGTCCCCATCCTTGATCACCCCGCAGTGCCCGTGGTCGGTATACTCGCACAGGCATACGTCGGTGATGACGGTCAGTTCAGGCACCTCGGCCTTGATGGCGCGAATCGTCTCCTGGATGATGCCGGTGTCGCTGTAAGCGTCCTGGCCGACGGGGTCCTTGTGCTCGGGGATGCCGAACAGGATCACCGCCGGGATTCCGAGTTCGTAGACCTCTTTGGCCTCGGCGACAATGTTCTCGATGGACTGCTGATAGATGCCGGGCATGGAGACGATCTCTTTTTTGATCCCTTCTCCAAAGGCGCTGAACATGGGGTAGATCAGGTCCTCGACCCGCAGGTGGGTTTCGCGCACCATGCGGCGCAGGTTGTCGTTGCGGCGCAGGCGGCGGGCACGGTATTCGGGAAAAAACATGTTAATCTCCTTAATCCGAGGCTAAAGGCTCAAGGTGAAAGGTTCAAGGTAAAAGTTCAAGGCTTCTGGCTCCTGGCTCCTGGCTCCGGTAGTACTCCACCATCGCTTCGACCAGGGCTTCGAGGGTTGAGTTGTTTGGTTCAACGGCTACGGTCAGGCCCAGGCGTTTAGCGGTCTGGGTGGTCAGCGGGCCGATGGAGCAGATTGTGACCTTGTTCAGCAAGTGGGAGGCTTCTTCACCGAGCATGTGGCAGAGGTTTTCTACCGTGGAGGACGAGGTGAAGGTCACCGCGTCGATGGCGCCCTGGCTGAGAAGCTCCCGGATTTGCTCGGCGCCCTCTTTGGGGGGCAGGGTGCGGTAAGCGATGGGGGCTGCCACTTTGGCGCCGGCTTCGCTGAGCTTTTGGGGGATGACCTCTCGGGCCAGTTCGGCGCGGGGGTAGAGGATGCGCTTGCCTGCAACGCCCTGCTCCTTGAGGGCCTCGATGATGCCCTCGGCGCGGTAATCGACAGGGACAAGGTCGGGGCGAAGGCCGCGGGCTTCTATGGCCGCTGCGGTCTTGGGGCCGACGGCGACGAGGGTGATGCCGGCCAGGGCCCGCACGTCCTTGCCCTGGGCGCGCAGCCGGTCGAAGAAAACGTCCACGGCATTGGCGGACGTGAGGATGAGGACGTCCGTCTCGGCCAGGCGATCGATTTCCGCATCGAGCGCGGCCCAGCTCTGGGGCGGGGCGAGCTCGATGACCGGGCAGCTGACCGGTGCGGCGCCCTGCTGTTGCAGCAGGGTCGAGAAGCTACCGGCCTGGGCGACGGTGCGGGTGACCAGAACGCGTTTGCCGAACAGGGGCCGGTTGTCGAACCAGCGCAGCTGCTCGCGCAGCGCAACCACTTCGCCGACCACGATCACCGCAGGTGGCTTGAATCCTGACTCGCGGACCTTATCGACCAGGTTGCCCAGGGTGGCCATCAGGGTCTCCTGCACCGGTTTGGTTGCCCAGCGGATGATTGCCACCGGGGTCGATGGCGGCCTGCCGTGTCTCATCAGCTGTTCGGTAATCAGTTCGAGGTTGGCCATCCCCATGTAGAAGACCAGGGTGCCGACGCCGGTTGCGAGCTTCTCCCAGTCAAGGCTCGACATCTTTTTGGAGGGGTCTTCGTGCCCGGTCACCAGGGCCAGGCTGGTGGTGAAATCGCGATGGGTCAGGGGGATGCCGGCATAGGCGGCAGCGGCGAAGGCGGCGGTAATGCCCGGCACGACCTCGAAGGCAATCCCGGCCCGGCGAAGCTGGAGGGCCTCTTCGCCCCCGCGGCCGAAGACGTAGGGGTCGCCCCCCTTGAGGCGTACAACGACCTTGCCCTGTTGGGCCTTTTCGACCAACAGCTCGTTGATCTGGTCCTGGGGCAGGTGGTGCAGACCCTTGCGCTTGCCCACATAGATCAGCTCGGCCCCTTCAGGGGCCTGCTCCAGCAGCTCGGGGTTGGCCAGGTAGTCATAGACCACAACATCTGCGCGGCGCAGGCACTGAGCGCCCTTAACGGTAATCAGCCCCGGATCCCCAGGCCCCGCGCCGACCAGATAGACAATTCCCTGTTTCAAAAACACACCTTAAAAACCAGGTTCAAGGTGAAAGGCTCAAGGAGAAAGGACTGTCCTTTAACCTTTTTCCTTTCACCTTGTTCCTTCGTATTTAACAGGCAACGGCCGAAGCGGTGGCACCGCTTCGGCCGCAGCCCGGGGTTGTTGAGGGGACTAGGAGGGTGTCGGACTTGACGGACCGTCGCGAGAGATTGGATGTTCGAGGCCAGATTTTCGAGAATTTGAGAGCAAATAGCAGGGCTATTTGTCGAAAATTGTCGAGAATATGGGCCGATCAGCCGATTTCGCAGTAGGTTCATGTTAAGTCCGACAGCCTCCTAGACGTCTTCTTTGTTTACGTTGAAGGTCTCGTGCTGGTAGACCTCGTTGAGGATCTTGTCGGCGCCCTTGATCAGCAGGTCGTCTGCGACGGAGATGCCGATCTTTTCGGCCTGGTCGACAGGGCCCTGGGCGGTCTTTTTCAGCATCCGCTTGCCTTCCACATCAGAAACCAGGCCGGTGAAGCTGAGCCGGTCGCCTTCGACGGTGCCGAAGGCGGCGATGGGAACCTGGCAGCCGCCTTCGAGGCGGGCGAGCAGCGCGCGCTCGGCCTTGACCGCGCAGGCTGTCTCGGGGTGGTTGAAGAAGTCGATCAGGTCGTTGATCTCTGCGGCATCGATGCGGCTCTCCAGGCCCAGGGCGCCCTGGCCGATGGCCGGGAGGGAGACCTCGACGGGCAGGTACTCGCTGATCTGGCCGGTAAAACCGAGCCGCTTCATGCCGGCGGAGGCCAGCACCACACCGTCGAGATCCTCCTCGGTGAGCTTGCTGATGCGGGTTTGGACGTTGCCGCGGATGTCGATCATCTGGAAGTCGGGGCGCAGGTGCAGCAGCTGGGCCTTGCGGCGCAGTGACGAGGTGCCGATGCGCGCACCCTGGGGCAGATCCTGGAACGACTTGAAGCCGGGCTTAAGGATGCAGATGTCCCGGGGGTCTTCGCGCTCGGTGATGCAGCGCAGCGCCAGCCCTTCGGGAAAGACCGTGGGGACGTCCTTCATCGAATGGACGGCGATGTCGATTTCGTCGCGCAGCATGGCCTCTTCGATCTCCTTGACGAACAGGCCTTTGCCGCCGACCATGGCCAGGGGGACATCGAGGATCTTGTCGCCCTGGGTCTTGATCTTGGTCAGGGTGACTTCGAGTTCAGGGTAGCGTTTCTCCAGTTCGGACTTCACCCAGTTGGCCTGCCAGAGGGCCAGTTGGCTTGCTCGGGTGCCGATGCGCAGTGTCTTTTTTGCCATGTTCGTGCGACTCCTTTGTTTAATCGGTCTCAGATCTCTGATCCGAATTCGTCATATCAATTTCAGTTTGCGGCGGCTCCAGTGCGAACAGGGCTCGAACCGCGTCCACATAGCTATCTCCGCTGGAATCGTTCTGGGATTGCTTAAGGACGGCCGTTGGCTCATGGAGGACTTTGTTGATGATCGCCGAGGTCAGCGCCTCGATGGCCTTGCGTTCCTTTTTGCCAAGGTCCTTGAGGTTTGAAAACGTCTTGGTCAGCTCCCCCTGGCGGATATCTTCCATCTTTCTGCGCAGCGAGACAATGGTCGGGACCACGTCCAGGCTGCCGAGCCAGCGATAGAACTGGCCGATTTCCTGGTCGATAATCGCTTCGGCCTTTTTAGCTTCTTTGTGACGTTCCTTGAGGTTGGCCTGCACCACGCCTTGCAGATCGTCAACGTCGTAGAGGTAAATGTTGGCGATGTCGTTAACCTTGGGGTCGATGTCGCGGGGTACGGCGATGTCGATAAAAAACATCGGCTTGTTCTTGCGCTGGCGGATGACCTCCTCGACCTTCTTGTGCCCCAGTATGTAATTGGGCGCACCGGTGGAGGTCATGACGATGTCGACCTGGGCCAGGTGATTGGCGAAATCGTCGAAGGGGACCGCCCGCCCCTGGAATTCATCGGCCAGCTTCTGAGCCCGCTCCAGGGTACGGTTGGTGACCATCACCGAGGTCACGCCATTATTGACGAAGTGGCGTGCGGCCAGTTCGCACATCTCGCCGGCACCGATGATCATGACCGTCTTGTTGTCGATGCTGCCGAAGATCTTGCGCGCCAGCTCCACAGCGGCAAAGGAGACCGAGACGGCGTTGCCGGCGATATTGGTTTCGGTGCGCACCCGCTTGGCGACCGAGAAGGCCTTGTGCAGAAAACGGTTGAGAATCAGGCCGACGGTCTTGAATTCACTGGCGTAACCGTAAGAGGTCTTGATCTGTCCGAGAATCTGCGGTTCGCCGATAACCATGGAGTCGAGGCTGGCCGCTACCCTGAAGACATGCTTGATGGCGTCTTCTCCCTGGTAATCGTAAAGGTGGTTCTCGAGCTCTTCGGGGCTGATACCGTGAAACGAGGCCATGAACCGGCGCAGTTGCGCCACGGCGGCTTCGGCATCGCGGCTGGTGGCATAGAATTCGACCCGGTTGCAGGTCGAGACGATCACCCCTTCATGAACGGCGGGCAGCGCCACCAGTTCGTTGAGGGGTTTCTCCATGGCGGTCGGGGCGAAGGCGACCCGTTCGCGTATTTCTACGGGGGCGGTCTTGTGACTGAGCCCCACGACGATGATATTCATAAGACCTATCCGTTTACTGCGGCAGCTGCTGACCTTCCATGGCTTTAAAGCTGTGGAAGTCAGAAAGGAGCAGGTTGACGCCGAGAAAGGCGAACAGCAGGCAGAGAAAGCCGATGATGGCCAGGACCGCTGCGCGGCGTCCGCGCCAACCGACATTCAGCCGGCCGTGAAGCAGGGCGGCATAGAGAAACCAGGTGATCAGAGCCCAGGTTTCCTTCGGATCCCAACGCCAGTAACCACCCCAGGCCGAATTGGCCCAGACGGCCCCGGAGATGATGCCCATGGTCATCAGCGGAAAGCCGAAGGTCAGGCACTTGTAGTTGATGCTGTCGAGAACTTCAAGCGAGGGCAGGCGATAGTAGAGGCCGGAGAGTTTTTTGCTTTTGAGCATCCGTTCCTGCAGCAGATACATGATTCCGGCCACAAAGGCGAGGGCGAAGACCGCGTTGCCTAAAAAGGCCAGGGTCACATGGACCGGAAACCACCAGCTGTTCAGCGCCGGATTGAGCTCGCGCATGGCGGTCGAGGCGGTGCTGCTGATGATCATCAGTACCAGAGCCAGCGGACAGCTGAAAGCGCCGAGCACGCTGAGGCGGTAGCGGGCGTCGAAGAGCAGAAAGATGCCGATGATGGTCCAGGCGAAGAACGACAGGGACTCATGGAGGTTGGCCACCGGCGTGTAGCCGGCCTCGAAGTAGCGTGCCAGCAGGGTCGCGCAGTGGACGAGAAAGCCGCCCAGCAGCACCCAGCGAGCGTAGCGGCCGGCTTTTTCCCGCCGGGCGATGACATCGACAAGATACAGGACCATGGCGACGGCGTAGAGCAAAAGGGTGATTTTGAAGAGCAGGATGTTGACGGTCATGTCATCCCTTTCGGCAGGTGGATTCCCAACGCGCTCAAGGTGCAGCCTTTGCCCAAGTGCTCTTCGAGCAGTTGGTCAACACAGGCAAGCTTGCCGTCGGCGATCAGGGCAGGGAGGTTAGAGTCCAAAAGGCAGCGCAAAACCCCTTGATTATATTCGGCCGGTGCAGGCTCTGTCAATCGCTTTTGGCGCAGCGCGGCCGCGACCTCGAGAACCGTTTCCCACTCCGGCCCCCAGGTGGCTTCGAGTTGTCCCTTGACCAGGGCTGCCAGGGCCGGGCTGCCACCGCCGGTACTCACGGCGATGGTCAAACCGCCGCGGCGCAGCACGGCCGGAAGGGTGAAGCTGCCTTGCGCCGGGGAGTCGGCCAGGTTGGCCGGGATGCCGAGGTGCGCAGCCTCCCGCGCCACCGCCTGGTTGGTCTGGCGGTCGGAGGTTGCGGCAAAGGCCAGTGCGGCGCCCTGGAGGTCGCCGTTGCGATAGGGCCGCTGGAGAATTTCGATCGGTGCTTTCTCAGGCAGAAGGTCGCTGGCGACCGGATCGGCGCTGATCAACCGAACCCGCGCGCCGGCTTCAAGTAATCCACGAACCTTGCGCAACCCGACAGCACCGCCCCCAATCACCACGCAGAGCCGGTTTTCGATCTGAACCACGATGGGGTAGTCGGGCATAAGAATCCTTCGGATTCAGGTATCAAGGTTCAAGGTTCAAGGTTCAAGGTTCAAGGTTCAAGGTTCAAGGTTCAAGGCATGGCCTTTCCTGGAACCTGGAGCCTGACACCTGATACCTATGTTCTGCATCTTTCAGATGCCAAAGAGCTCTGCCTCGACCAGTTCGCAGAGCAGGTGGCCGAAGAACAGGGCGCTTTCTACGGCTCTGGCCGGAGAGTCGGTTTCGAGCTGAAAGAGAAAATCAGGGGGTTCGCAGGTCAGGGTCTCCTTGCTCTGGACCATGGCGGAGGTGGCGCAGCCCTGCTGGCGCGCCAGGTCAAGCGCATCCTCAAGGGCCTGGTCTCGGCGGTTGTCGCCAAAGGCGAGCAGCACGTCACCGTCGGCTGACATCGATCGCACCTGACGGGTGAAAAACTCGGAGAGTTGATTGTCCCGGCCCAGGCTCAGAGCCAGGGTGGGGTCCTGGCTTAAGGACACCGCCGGCAGCAGGGGGCGGTCGAGGCCCAGGCGGTGCGTGAAGAGGCTGGCGATGCGGTTGGCGATCGGGCCAAAGGCCCCCGAGCCCAGGACCAGCAGGCGGTTGCCCCGGTGGAAGCATTCGACAACCCGGGTCGAGAGATCAACAAGTGCCTGTTCGTGGTTTTGCAGCAAGGCTTCGAGGACTCTGGTATGTTCGGCCAGGGACCGGGTGAGTTTTTCCTGTTTCATAGAGTGCAGTCCCCCCCCCTTTTTATTAAATGAAGGCATCATAGGGTGCGCTCCGGGGGGCTGTCAAGTTTTCGGCCCGACTCCGGGCCGTTTCCCGGGGGGCTATTGAAAAAGACTGCTGTTTTCGCGGTTTGGGCTAAAATTATATCCTTGATTTTTTTAAAGGGTGTTTTATGATTGGCAGAGTAATAATTGATTGATATCCCAGTCCCAGAAGGAGATTGCATTATGGCCAGTGATAAAGTGCTTCAACTCACTGATGATTCTTTTGAAAGTGAAGTTCTCAAGTCCTCCGAACCGGTACTGGTTGACTTTTGGGCTTCCTGGTGTGCTCCCTGCAAAGCCATCGGCCCCTTGGTTGACGGCCTCGCTGACGATTACGAGGGCAAGGTCAAGGTCGGCAAGCTTAATGTCGACGAAAATCCTGCGACTCCCGGCCAGTACGGGGTGCGCGGCATTCCTACCCTGATCCTTTTCAAGGACGGCCAGGTGGTTGACCAGGTTGTCGGGGCGGTTCCCAAAAACCAGCTCGAAGGCCTGATCAAGAAGGCCCTGTAAAACGCCTCCCGCCAGACCAGCGATTCACAAAAGGCCCGCTTTTATGCGGGCCTTTTGTCGTGGTGGGCCAATACTCAGTCGTTGTTTTCCGAGGCGTCCTTAAGGCGCCGGAAAATCTCCCGGAAAGCCCGACGATCCCGGTTTTCCTGGGCCGAACGGGCCAGGCGAACCAGGGCCGGGCCATCGACGCTCGGCCAGTTCTTTTCGATCTCTTCAAGGGCGGCGGCGGAACGCTCGCTGTCGCAAAGCCTGTCACGCAGCTCTTCAAGATGGTGGAAGGCCTTTTTTTCTCCCAACTGGGACTGGGAGAGGCCTTCTAGAAAGTCCTGCAGGTCAGGCAGTTGCTCTTCGCGGCGCCGCAACTCTCCAGCCAGGTGTTTGAGCTGGCGTTTGCGGGCCCCATGGCCCTTGGTCTGCCGGGCCATCTCAACCTCTTCGCGGATCTCGTCCGAGGCGGGCAGCTTCTGCCACTGGGCTTCTGCCAGTTCCACCAGTTGCCGTGCCATCTCTTCGACCGCCTTAGCGGCACGCTTTTTTGCCGACTTGCTGGGCCTTCTTTCCTCTAAATGTTCATCACTCATCAAAATACCTTTCGACTGTCAAGCAGCAGGGTCACCGGGCCATCGTTGACCAGGTGCACGTTCATTTCAGCCTGAAACACTCCGGTTGCAACCGCAAGCCCCTGCAGGCGCAGTTGCTGGGAAAAAAATTCATAAAGGGCATTGGCCTGCTGCGGGTCGGCAGCACGGGAGAAACCCGGGCGGCGCCCCTTGCGGCAGTCGCCGAGCAGGGTGAACTGGGAGACGACCAGCACCGCGCCGCCAACGTCGCCAAGGGACAGGTTCATTTTTCCGTCGGTGTCTTCAAAAATCCGCAACCCGGCGGTTTTTTCCGCCAGGTAACGGGCATCAGCCTCCGAGTCGCCCTGCTCGACGCCGAGCAGCACCAGAATTCCTCCGGCAATTTCGCCGACGGTTTTTTCGGCAACGACCACACTGGCCGAAGACACCCGTTGTAATACCGCGCGCATCTAATCCTCCTTCGCCAGGCCCCTGAGCAGGCCCAGGTTCATGCGATCAAATTCATTGTCCTCCCCCTTGGGTGTTTCGAGGATCTTGGGGACCGCCGCAAAGCGTGGGTCGCCCATCAGTTGTGCAAACCCCTGCAGGCCGATGGCGCCCTTGCCGATGTGTTCGTGGCGGTCTACCGCCGAGCCGAGGGGCTTTTTGCTGTCGTTGAGGTGAAAGGCGTGAAGATGTTCCAGTCCCACAAGGCGTCGGAACTCTTCCATGACCCCCGCGTAGCCTTCGGTACTGGAGATGTCGTAGCCGGCGGCAAAAGCGTGGCAGGTATCGAAGCAGATTCCGAGGCGCCCTTTCGGGAGCCGGTCCATGATTTCGGCAAGATGTTCGAAGCGCCCCCCCAGGTAGCTGCCCTGGCCGGCGGTGTTTTCAATAAGAACGGTCACCCCTTCGGGTGCTTCGGCAAAAATGCCTTTAAAGGCTGCGGCGATACGCTCGATTCCGGCTTTTTCGCCGGACCCGAGATGGGCCCCCGGGTGCATGACCAGGGCCGGTATCCCGAGCAGGGCGCAGCGCTGCATTTCGTCGATAAATGCGTTGCGGGCCCTGAGCCACTTGTCCTCTTCGGGGGCAGCAAGATTGATCAGGTAGCTGTCGTGGGCTATTACGGTTTTGATGCCACTGCTGCGCCAGGCCTGGGCAAAGGCGCTGGCTGTTTCGGCGGAGATGGCCTTGGCCCGCCACTGGTTGGCGTTCTTGGTAAACACCTGGATCGCCGTGCAGCCGAGCTCTTCGCCGCGCAGGATGGCTTTTTCCACGCCGCCGGCGATAGACATGTGGGCACCTAAGAGGAGCATGGTCTTGTCCCTGTCAGTGGAAAATGGCGGGCGGTCAGGCTTTGCGGCCAAACCACCGGGCTTTAGGGGAGTAAATCTCCACCCGGTTGCGGCCGCGTTGCTTGGCGTTGAAGAGGGCTTCGTCGGCAAAGCCGATGAATTCGTTTTTTTTGAACGTTTCACCTTCGGGGCTCATGGTCGCCACCCCCAGGCTCATGGTGACCTGGTAGCTGGTGTCGTCGCCTTTGAACTGGTGGTCGGCAATCACCGAGCGGAGTCTCTCCGCCACCAGCTTGGCTCCTTCGGTGTCGGTTTCCGGCAGCACGAAAACGAATTCCTCGCCACCGTAGCGGGCGATGATGTCATGCTCTCGCAGAGAATCCTGGGCCACCGTGCAGACTTCTTTGAGGATAAAGTCTCCGACCTGGTGGCCGTAGGTGTCGTTGAAGTTCTTGAAGTGGTCGATATCGCCCAGCACCAGGCTGATGGGGCGCTCATGGCGAGTCGCGCGGGTGATCTCCTTTCCGAGAAAGTCCTGAAAGAATCTGTGGTTATAGACCCCGGTCAGCCCGTCTATGTGGACCAGGCTTTCAAGGACCCGGTTTTTTTCTTCGAGCTCCCCGGTCAGGGTTTCGAGCCTGACCTTGGCCTGAACCAGTTCGCGGTTCATCTGGTCATAAGACATGTTGAGCACGCTTAATTCCGCGTTGGCCTGCTGCAGGATCTCGGCTACCGAGCGGGTTTTTTCGACTTTGAGGCCGAAGTAATCGGCCGCGGCATTGACCTCGGAATGGACACTGTCGAAGATGTCGTCAATATCGCTGTCGCTCAAACGAAGGGTCGCTTTGGCCCGCGCCCGAAAGGCCTTGATCTGCTTGTCCGGGCTGCGCGAGTGGAGAATGTTGACCAGCAACCCGGCAAAGTGGATGACGTGGGTGATGAGTTGCAGCTTTTTGTCGGCCCCTGAATCTGCCCTGGGGGTGTGGTGAAAGCGGATCGGTCGCCAGAGCACTTCGGGAAAACGCCAAGCCTTGAACACCTCGCTGCCGATAAAGCTATGATCGGCACCTAGGGTTTCGTATTCAGCTTCGCAGAGAGACTTTTCCCCTGCTGAAACAGCGGAGCGATCGCGAGGATAGTCCTTCGGGTAGGTCCGGGCGAGAAACAGCTCACCGGCATTTTCCAGCAGCCCGGCGATGAAAAACTCTTCGGGCTCAAGGTCGTTTTTTTTCAGCTTGGTGACGATCAGGCGGGCTGAGACAGCGGCTGCAAGGGAGCGTTTCCAGAAGTCTTTATAGTCAAAAGGGTCGCCGGGTCTGGCAGGCTCGATGCTGAGAAACGAAAAAGAAAAAACCAGGTTTCTTACGGCATTGATGCCGAGAATCGAAACCGCCTGATGGATGGTGCTGATTTTCTGAGGAAAGCTGTAGAATGCCGAGTTGACAACCTTGAGAACCTTGGCCGAAAGAGAAATGTCCATCGAGACCATCTCAGGCGCCGGTCCATCTCTCAACGACCTGCAGGACCTCCGCCGCCGAGGCAACCTGGGCGTCGACAAAGGGCGGTCGCTCGGTGCCGCCGACCAGGATGGTGCTCATCCCCAGATCCTTGGCGGTGCGCAGATTCTCCCGGGAATCCTCGACCATGATGCAGCGGTTGGCGGGCACCTCCATGGCCTCCAGGACCTTGTGGTAAGGCTCGCAAAAAGGTTTGGGCAGATACTCGGCGATGCGGATATCATAGATCGCCTCGAACTGGTCACTCAGCTCCAGCGCGTCGAGCACCCGAAAGGCGTGGCCGCGCGAGCCGTTGGTGAAGACCACCTTGCGCTGGGGAAGCTTCTCAAGGGTCTGGCGCAACTGCGGGTCGGGTTGCAGACGGGTCGCCACGTCCACGTCGTGGACGTATTCGAGGTAGTCTTCGGCATCGACCCCGTGGTGGCGGATCAGCCCCTGCAGGGTGACCCCGTATTCGGCCCAGTACTTGCGCCGCAGCCCGTCCACCTCGGCGTGGGGGATTCCCACCACATCTTTCATGTAACGGTTGATACGCACGTCGATCAGCGAGAAGAGCTCCCGCTCCGGCGAGTAGAGGGTGTTGTCCAGGTCGAACAGGATTGCTTCCATACCGAAAACCTTTTTTTTGCCACAGAGGGCACAGAGGTCACAGAGAAGAGCTTTAACCAAGAAGGATAATGCTCTTTCAGGGAATATCAGATGTAAGGATTGTTTTTAATCTCTTTAAAGGATGACAGGCCGTGCTTGATTCCGATGAGCTTTTCATGGAGTCGACCCATACGGTTTTTGCCTCGGTGTCCTCTGTGAACTCTGTGGCAAAGGCCTTTTAGTTTTTCAGTGTCCCCTGGATCCGGCGGATGGCCTGAGCATATTCCTGCTGCGACAGCTCTTTTTCCGCATGGGGCTCGCTCCAGATCGGTCGCGGCCACAAAGGGTCGCGCTCAAAGCGCGGCACCAGGTGCCAGTGCATGTGAGGGACCATGTTGCCGAGCAGTTCGTAATTCATTTTGGTCGGCTGGTAAACTTGTGCCAGGGCTGCAGCGACCTGGTTGACCTCCTCCATGAGTTCCTGGCGAACCTCGCGGCTGAGGTGAAAGAGTTCGGTTACGTGGTCGCGGGTGAAGACCAGGGTGTAGCCCGGAAAAAACTGGTCACGGTTAAGCTGCACGTAGCAATGCTTCAGCTCGGCGATACGCAAGTCGGGTTCCTGCTGCCAGCGGGTGCACATGGGGCAATTCATTGGGGCCGATACTCTCCTTCAAAAACCTGTACGGCAGGGCCGGTCATGAAGACCGAGCCGTCTTCGACCCATTCCATTTCCAGGTTGCCGCCGGTCAGGTGGTTGGTGAGCCGGCGCTCGGTTCTTCCCCCGAGCACCCCGGCCACGGTGACCGCAGAGGCTCCGGTGCCGCAGGCCAGGGTTTCCCCGGCGCCCCTCTCCCAGGTGCGTTGCCGGACCTCGGTCGGGGAGACGATTTCGACGAATTCGACGTTGGTGCGGTTTGGAAACAGGGGGTGGTTTTCGATGGCCGGACCGTATTTTTCTACCGCAAAGTCGGCGACATTCTCGACGAAGATGACGCAATGGGGGTTGCCCATGGAGACGCAGGTGATGGTAAAGGTGCGATCAAGTACCTTCAGGGGCTGCTTGATGACCTGCTCGTCGGTGGCCCCGGTCATGGGAATCTCGCCGCGCGTAAGGCGCGGGCGGCCCATGTTGACCCGGACCCTCTCCACCTTGCCAGCGCTGTTGGCAAAGAGCTGCAGGGGCAGTACTCCATAGGCGAATTTTGCCACGCAGCGAATGCCGTTGCCGCACATCTCGGCTTCACTGCCATCGGCGTTGAACATGCGCATGCGGATGTCGGCGGCTTGCGAAGGCAGAATCAGGATCAGGCCGTCCGAACCGACTCCAAAATGCCGGTCGCTGATCTGCCTTGCCAGGCTGGCCGGATCGGCGACCTGTTCTTCGAACCCGTTGACGTAGACATAGTCGTTGCCAGCGCCGTGCATTTTAACAAATTTCATGGTGAGCGCGCCCTTCCGATGCGGCGGAATGGTTAAAGTTGATGGTGTCGCAAAAAGTCCGTCCTACTGCGTTACAGTGGTTTTTCAGGACCTCGACATACGACATGTCTGCCTTCGCCGCTGAAAAACCAATAAGCCTTGTCGGACGAAATTTTTTCTTAGCCATCTCAGGGCTTTTTGCGAGTGCATCAGAGTTCACATTATACGCCAAGGCTTCGGGCGATCACAAGGAGCAAAACCGGTCGAGAGACGTTGACCGCCACAAGGCTCTGGAGTATCATTAGGACATCAAAACAAACAGGAAGGATGTAACTGATGGCGTTTAATCTTAAAACCAAGCTGTGGCAGACCGGTTCTCTCGACTGGTGGGCCATGATCGATGGCGAGGACGTTTATTTGGGCACCCGCGAATTTCCCAATCCACCTGAAAATGGGGATGAATGGGTCGTTCGCTCCACCGGGGACATGTTCAAGATTATCGATGGCGAGATTTGCAGGGTCGGCAAGCAGGAACCGCAAAAACTGGAGTGGATGGAGTTATGAGCCTGGAGATCGTGCAGATCGCAGCCGGTCATATGGATAACTTCTCTTACCTGGTCTATTGCCCCGCGTCAGGAAAGGGGCTGGGGGTGGATCCCTCCTTCGCCCCTGAGACACTCCTCGAGGAACTTGGCCAGCGTCAGGTGACCCTGGAGGTCCTGGTCAACACCCACGGTCATGGGGATCATATCGCCGGTAACGAGCGGGTGCTTGCTGAGACCGGCGCCAGGCTGGCGGCCCATCCTCTGGATATGCCCGAGGCCGATATCCAACTGCGGGAGGGAAGTGTCCTGCAGGTTGGCGAGGGGCAGGTGGCGGTGCTGCACACCCCGGGGCATACCCCAGGCTCCATCGCTCTGAATCCCCCCGGGGCTCTGATTACCGGCGATACCCTGTTCGTAACCCGCTGCGGGCGAGCCGATATGCCCAGCAGTGATCCCGAAGCCCTTTACCTCAGCCTGATGCGGCTGGCGGCTTTTCCGCCGGAAACCCGTGTTTACCCTGGCCACGACTACGGCCCCCAGCCCAGCTCCACCATCGCCTTTGAGCGGGCCAACAACCCTTATCTGCAATGTCCCGACCTGCAGAGCTTCATCAAATTGCGCATGGAGGGGTAGGCGCCCCTCCCGCAGCTCGAAACAAAGAAGGCCCGCCAATGCGTTTGGCGGGCCTTTTCTGTATTTGTAGTTGCGTAAGGTTTTAAGGAAAAAGCTTCGCGACTAAAGTCGCTCCTACATGGGCTTTTCTTAGGTGGTTATCTCCACCCGAGGTCGAAGCCGCCATCAAGCCTCGAGCAGAGCGTCCTCAGGGGGCTCTTCCTGCTCAATCCGGACCAGGCGGGAGCCGGCCAGTCTGTCGTGCCAGCCCAGCCCCTGGGGATTGAACAGGGCGAGAATGTAGCCGAGTCCCAGCGGCAGCAGGCAGGCCAGGCCACCGACGCTGCGCAGAAAGGCCTGAGAGAAGAGCAGCGGTGAGCCGTCTGCGCCTTCCACGCGCAGCCTGAAGGCCATTTTGCCAATGGTCTGTCCGGTCAGGTAGTGAAAGAGGGTGCTGTAGCCGAAGCAGACGGCGAACAGGACCAGAAAATAGGGTATGAGAAGATCGAGCAAAACGTTTGCCGGGGGGAGGAGTTCATTGTTGCCGGTCTGCAGCAGGGTGATTTCCCCCGCAAGGAAAAAAAGCACGAACGCAATCACCAGCATCGTCAGGTCCACCAGGGCGGCACCCAGTCGCCGGCCGGCCGAGGGACGATCGAGGGGCGGCGCGCTTTCTTCGGCCTGTGGCGCGATGGGAAGGTCTTCTGTCGGGGGCAGATGCGGGTCGGGGGCGCTGGCCGCGAGGTGGCCCTCCGCCAGGGGCAGTTCCTGTTGCAACTCTTCCTGGGGTAAGTTCTCTTCTGCCCAGGCCGTTGGCGGGGCGTTGACGAAAGCCTCCCCCGGTAACGGGTGCGGTTCTTTTGGAGCGACCGCAGGCTCTGGAGCGACCGCAGGCTCAGGAGCGACCGCAGGCTCTGGAGCGACCGCAGGCTCTGGGGCGACCGCAGGCTCTGGGGCGACCGCAGGCTCAGGAGTAACCATTCCAGATTCGGTCTTTTCCTCGTCGAAAAAAACCGGTTCAGGCGCCGGTTCCGGCGCGGGGATGGGCTCGGCTTCGGCAAGCGGTTCAGTTGCCTGGATGGCAGGTTCTTCAGTTGCCTCGGCGGCCGATTCTGGCGCCGCCGCGAGGGCAGGCTCCGGTTCGGTGGGTGCCAGGTCGAACTCCTCCCTGGTGTCGGCCAGGGCAAAGGTGTCTTCGTCCTCGCTGGTGGCGGCCTCCGCAGGCTCTAATTCGAACTCCTGAAAGTCGATGGTCGACTCGGGGGTCCCGGCGAGTTCCCCGGGCCCCCGTTCTTCAAAAGGGTCGGCAGGCTTCTCCTTGGCCTGGTTGTGCTGCGCCATCTGCGGCGTTTCGAGGGCTTCGTCGAAATCACCCCAGTCGGCCAGGGGGTCCTCCTCCTCTACCAACTTGAGGTCATCCTGTTCGAGGCCGAAATCAATATCGGGTGCCTCGTCGAGAGAGGGCAGTTCCTCCTGGGGGTCGTCGAAGGAAAAGCCCTCGTCCAGGTCCAACGACGGCAGGGGCTCGTCTTCGCCCTGGCTCGGTGTTTCGGTTTCGCTCTGCCAGTCGGATTCCAGTTGCAGGCTCTGCGGTTCCTCTGTGCCGAAGGTGGTGGGCTCTTCGGCAGGGGGGGCCGACCAGTCGTCATCGAAATTGAAAGGATCTTCGGCTTCTGGCGTGGCTTCGGTGCCGCTCGGTGTCAGGTCCTCGGCATTGAATTCGTCTTCGAAAGAAGCTGCCCCCCCGGGTTCGAGCACTTGGTCCAGGGCGGTTTCCGCCGGCCCTCCGGATGGCTTGTCTTCGCCCATAAAGTCGAAGCCGAAGTCGACACCAGTTGCCGCTGGAGCCTCCTCGGTGAGGGGGGGCTCCTGCAGAACCTGGTCCTCAAGGGCCTGGGGGGCAATGATAGCCTGGGGGTCGCTGGGAGCCTGGCCCGGACTGAGCAGGCTGCGCAGACCGAACTTTGCCTTGAATTCGTTCAGCCCGTTGCTGCACTTTTTGCAGCTGTCCAAGGACTCAAAGCTATGGTAACCACATTTGGGGCACTTCATGGAGTCTCCTTTCAGGGAGCGGCCGGTCTTTAAGGCTGAGGCCCTGGCTTGCTTCTGCCCGGGGCAATGCCCAGGTCGCCGAAGATATACTGCAATATGCTTGCCACTGCCAGACCTGCCGTCTCTGTGCGCAGAATGCGCGGGCCGAGGGACACAGGGGTAAAACCGGACTGACGAGCCGTGTCAGCTTCCTGACAGGAGAACCCGCCCTCAGGGCCGACCAGAATCGCGGCGCTCTCAGGTCGGGTTGTGCCCAGGACTTCGCTCAAAGGGGGGCAATCGCCTTCCCAGAGCATCACCTTGAGCTCTGCGCTGCATCCGCCAAGGGCCTTTTCAAGCTCCTGCACCGGGCTGAGCTGCGGCAGGCGTGGCCTGCGGCATTGGCGGGCCGCCTCCTGAATGATGCGCTCCCAGCGCTGGCGGCGTTTGGCTTCGCGCTGCTCGTCAAGCCGTGGAATGCTGCGACCGCTCACCAGGGGGGTGAAGGTCGTAATACCCAGTTCGGTGCCCTTTTGCAGCACCAGGTCAAGCTTATCCCCCTTGGGCAGTGCCTGCAGCAGGTCGATCGGCCAGGCTGTCTCCGGTTCGTTCCAGCGTTCGAGGACGCTGGCCAGCCCGCGGCGTTTGTCGAGCTGCTCAATGCGGCAGAGACAAACTTCGCCAAGCCCGTCGAGCAGCAGCACAATCTGGCCGACACCGATCCGCAGGACCTTTCCCAGGTGGTGAACCACCTCCTCGGGCAGATCTATCTGCTCCTGGCCAAGGGTCTTGGGGGGGACGAAAAAGCGGTGCATTCAGGCCTCTTTATGGTACCTGAGGCAGACCCACTCTTCGTGGCGACTGATGGAAGGCCCGGTTAAGCCGAAACCTGCAAAGCCCTCGATGACCGCAGCCTCTTTTTCGCGGAGGATTCCCGAAAGGATCAGGCAGCCGCCGGGGGCCAGGCGTCCGACAAGTTCGCTGGCCAGGCGGATGTTCTCCTCGGCCAGGATGTTGGCCAGCACCAGGTCAAAGTCACCTTCCAGCGTCTCCAGGGGCGCTCCGGTGATTTCGACCCGCTCGCCAAGGCCGTTGATGGCGGCGTTTTCCGAAGCGGTCAGGCAGGCCTGTTCCTCGATGTCGCAACCGAGCACCCTCGGGGCGCCAAGGGCTGCAGCGGCAAGGGCCAGGATGCCGGAGCCGGTTCCGACATCCAGGACCCGTTGCGGGGCAGAGGGCCCCTCGAACAGGGTCGCCAACTCTTCAAGGCACAGTCGGGTGGTGCCGTGGGTCCCTGTGCCGAAGGCCATCCCCGGGTCGAGGTTGATCACCACATCCGCTGGTCGGGGGGCAAAGTCTTCCCAGCTCGGCTTGACCACGAGCCGAGGCCCGATGCGTACCGCCGAGAAATGCTGCTTCCAGTTTTCGGCCCAGTCTTCGTTGCGCACCTTGCGGACCTGGGGTTGTTCATATTTCAGGCCGGGGATCAGCGGGGAGAGGGCCAGGATGCGCTCTTCGATCTCACTGAGCAGGGCATCGATATCGGCGGGTTGCTCAAAGTAGGCCTTGATCGTTTGATTGCCGGAGGAGATTTCGTCGGGATCGGGGAGGATGAAAGTGTCGAGTTGCCGTTCTTCTACGGTAACGCCTTCGCTACCCAGCTCGGCCAGCTCGTTGCAGATGATGTCTGCGGCTGCGGCCGGGACTTTGAGGCTGATTTCAAACCATATCTTTTCCATGCCGCCCTGTTTAGCAAAGATGCCCGGTAAAGGCAATAAAAACCTTGACAAAAGAAAATGGATCGAGTCTAATTAATGCTCGAGCTCTAATGAGATAGATACCTGAAGTGGTATGGGGTTACGTTTTGCCTCTTGTTGCGGCGATCGGCGGTTTGACTGTTGGGCCTCTTTAACGGTAGGTCTTGCACACAAGTTTTAACCTGTTAAAATCATAATGCCATTTTCATGAGGAATTGATATGTCGGCTTCACAGCCAGTCTACCTGCTTTCGGATGCAACGGGAGAGACCGCAGAGAAGATCGTTATGGCTGCTCTTACCCAGTTCAAGGGCAAGGATGTCAGGCTCAAGCGTATCAGTAATGTCAGGACCAAGAATGAGGTGTACGAAGCACTGGATGTGGCCCTGAGCGAAAATGCCCTGGTTGTCTATACCATTGTCAACCGGGAGCTTGCGCAACTGGTCCATGACGAGTGCGATTCCCTGGGCCTGCTCAGCCTTGATTTGATCACTCCATTGTTGATGAGGCTGGCAGAGTTTTTCGGCCGCTCGCCCGGGGAAATGCCGGGCTTGTTTCATGGCGTGGACGAGGAGTATTTTCGTCGCATCGAGGCGATCGAGTTTACCGTTCGCCATGACGACGGCCAGGAGACCCGCCATCTGCCCAAGGCCGAAATCGTCCTGGTGGGGGTGTCTCGCACCAGCAAGACGCCCCTCTCCATATATCTGGCCCACCGTGGGTGGAAGGTGGCCAATGTGCCTCTGGTCAAGGGAATTGACCCGCCGGAGGAGTTGTTTCAAGTCGACCCGAGTCGGGTTGTCGGCCTGGTCATCGACCCCCAGCGGTTGCTGGAGATTCGGGCGTCCCGGCTTAAGCACCTGGGGCAGGACCCCCGCGCGGCCTATGCCGATTATGAAAAGATCGAGGACGAATTGCAGTACGCCAAGCAGATGTTCCGGCGTAATCCCTGGGTGGTTGTCAATGTCTCGGGTAAGGCGGTGGAAGAAACAGCCAACGAGGTTCTGGTTAAGCTCAAACTTAAATAAAAGATTGCAGCGGGTTGCATTTTTCGAAAGTCCACGTGAAAACCAATTAGATTGAAAAGGAGATTGCCATGCGTGTTCTGGTGGTAGAAGACGAGAAGAAGGTTGCCAGCTTCATCAAGCGGGGCCTGGAAGAAGAAAGCTTTGATGTCGATGTGGCCCATGATGGAGAGGAAGGCCTCTACATGGCAGAAAGTAACCCCTATGATCTGATCCTGATGGACATCATGCTGCCCAAGATGGACGGTCTGACAGCTATTCAGGAACTGCGCAAAAAAGACATCGGCACCCCCGTGCTGTGCCTGACCGCCAAGGACACGGTTGACGATATCGTCAAGGGACTCGATTCGGGCAGCGACGATTACCTGACCAAGCCCTTTGCCTTTGCCGAACTGCTGGCCCGGGTGCGCACCCTGGTGCGGCGCGGCCAGCAAGACCGTGGGGCGGAGATCCGCTTTGCCGACCTGCGGCTCGACCCGGTGGCGCACAAGGTCTGGCGAGGGAACAAGGAAATCGACCTGACCGCCAAGGAGTATTCCCTGCTCGAATATTTCATGCGCAACCCCAACCAGGTGCTGACCCGCACCCAGATCGCCGAGCATGTGTGGGATTACACCTTCGACTCGTTCACTAACATTATCGATGTCTACGTCAACTATCTGCGCAAGAAGGTTGACAAGGACTACGACAAAAAGCTCATTCACACTGTCCGTGGCGTCGGGTATGTCCTTAAGGAGGACTAGTTGATCTTTCGGACTCTGCGCTTTCGGCTGACCCTCTGGTATGCCCTGACCCTGGCCGTCATTTTGGCGGCCAGTGCCTTTTCATGGCACTGGTCCTTAAGCCGGACTCTGCTAAGCCACATCGACGAAAAGCTCAGCCTCGTCGCTCAGGATGTCGTTGCCTTCCATCTGGTTGACCAGCATCCCACCCATCCGACAGGGCTCTGCCTGGATCTGGAGGCTTTTAGCCGGGAGCACAACTGGGGGGAATTCATCCAGGTGGTCGATCCTCATGGAGGAGCCTGCCTGACAAGCAACCTTCAGGGGCAGGAGCTTCCGCTGGGTGAAAAAACCCTGCAGGCCGTGCGTCGAGGTGAGCCGCATTTCGAAACCGTACGAGGCTTCGGCCTGGGTCCGGTCCGGGTGATGACCTTTCCCGTCAGCACTCAGAACGGTGTCAGGCAACTGGTTCAGGCAGGTTCCGGTCTCAGCGACATGGAGCATGCGCTGAATGAAAATCTCTGGATACTTATGGTCTTCTGCCCCTTTGCCCTGGCTCTGCTGTCCGTCTGGGGCTGGTTTCTGGCCGGCAAGGCCCTGGCTCCCGTCGACCGGGTGACCAGAAAGGTGCGTGAGATCAACGCCGAAAACCTCTCTCAACGGCTGCCGATCCCCCCTGCCAAGGGGCAGGACGAGATATCGCGCCTGGTTGAAACCTTCAATTCCATGCTGGCCCGCCTCGAAGAGTCCTTCAACAAAATCCGCCAGTTCTCCGGCGATGCCTCCCATGAATTGCGCACCCCCCTGGCGATTCTTAAGGGGGAGACCGAGGTCTCCCTGCGCTGGGGCAAGGGGGAGGATGAGTTGCGGCGGACCCTGGTGTCGAACCTCGAGGAGATCGAGCGCATGGAGCGCATCATCGAGGATCTGCTGACCCTGGCCAAGAGCGAGGCGGGGGAAACCTCCCTGGAGATCACCGAGTTCAGCCTCAGCGACATGCTTCAGGATATGTACATCATGGGGCGGGCCCTGGCCGAGCCAAAAAATATCCACCTGACCCTCAACCTCCAGGTGAAAAAAGAGATTTTCATCCATGCCGACCAGTTGCAGCTGCACCGGGTTTTTCTTAACCTTGTTTCCAATGCGGTGAAATACACTTTGGCCGGAGGTAACGTGAGGCTGTCTCTCGAAATTTGTGGCGATGAGGCAGTTGTTGCGGTTAAAGATACCGGCATTGGTATGGCCCAAAGGCACCTGGAGCATATTTTCGACCGTTTTTACCGCGTTGATGAAGCCCGCAACCGAGAGGTCGGGGGGACCGGTCTGGGCCTCGCCATCGTCAAATGGATCGTGCGTTCCCATGGCGGGCGTATCGAAGTGCGCTCGAATGAGGGCGAAGGCAGCGTATTTACCGTGTGCCTGCCGCTGCACGGGCCTCCGCCCGAAGTGGAAGCTCTCGAACCCGGCGAATAGCATCCCTCGGATATGAGCCCCGCTGCACCTTTTTCTGGCAGCGGGGTTTTTCTTTGGTCCATTGACAAGTTGCAGGTGAGTGATTAAATAAATCCTGGATCCGTGAGATCAGGGCGGGAAAAGAGTGTAAGTGCTTGGCCTGAATAAGTGTTTCAAAAAATCTGAGGCGCACCCAAAGGTTCGTCGGTGATTTTTTGAACGCTTAGGCAGGTCAATGACTTGCGC
>CALZIZ010000004.1:591-54973 GCA_945787465.1 uncultured Desulfuromonadales bacterium | reverse complement strand
AACCTCAGCCGGTGGCGATTTCCATGCGGTTGATTTTTTTCAGGTGAAGAAACTGCCGAGTATTACTGATTTCAAGGGTTAGAACCAGCGGCAGATGGGTGGAAGCGAGGCGGGCCAGGGCGCCGCGCTCGATGGTCGATGCAACGATTTTAAGCTCCCCCCTGACATAGGCGCGGTCCCGGCCGATAAGCGGAAAGTTGGCGGGGTAGGTTCCGGGCCAGAAGGGTCGCTTGGCCTTGCGCAGGTTCATGTTCAGGCTGAGATTACCCGGCCCCCAGAGCATGTCGGCAAAATCCCCCAGCACCAGGGTCGGACAGGCCAGCGAGGGACTTCCGAGCAGGCAGGGCCCGAGCAGGTCGGCGATCTGCCTTTGGCGACGTACCGGCGAACAATCGAGGCGCAGGTTAAACAGGTGCATGCGCTTGCCGTTGATATCGGCATCGGCCCGCTGACAGACCCCCCCCTGCCCCAGTTCGTATTCCTGCACACCGCGCAGCGGATAGTAGGATAAAAACGCATTAGCCCCAGCACGGGGATTGGCATAACAACCCATGCCGAGGCGTTCGGCGAGAAACTTCAAATGACCAGTTTGGCAAGAGGCATCGACCTGCTGCAGGGCAACGATATCCGCGGCGCCCTCGCCGATGACCTGCAGGATGCGCTCGGGATCGATCCGGCCGTCCCCGCCCCTGCATCTCTGGATATTGTAGGTCATGATGCGGATCGTGGTCATGGGCCCCTCTTGCAATGGAACCAGGCTTTGTTTACTTGGTGACCCGGCGGATACTGATGATTTCTACGTTTTCGACAGGCAGATTCTGAAACACGGGATTTTCCCTTTTCGTTTGCAACTCTGCAATTCTATCAACTATTTTCATGCCATCAACCACCTTGCCAAAAACCGCATAGCCGTACTCACGGGGCGAGGTACCGCGGTGGTTGAGAAAATCATTGTTCACCAGGTTGATGAAAAACTGCCCGGTGGCGCTGTCCACCACGTTGGTGCGGGCCATGGCGATGGTGCCGCGGTCGTTCTTCAGGCCGTTGCCCGCCTCGTTTTTAATCGGCTGCCGGGTTGCTTTGCGCTTGAGGTCTGCATCGAACCCGCCGCCCTGAATCATGAACCCCTTGATAACCCGGTGGAAGATGGTGCCGTCATAATAGCTGCTGTCGACATATTTGAGAAAGTTTTTAACCGTCTCCGGCGCCTTTTGCTCCTCAAGTTCGAGGGTCACCTGACCCTGGCTGGTCTCCATGATCACTCGGGTCTGTGCCAGGGACGAAACGGCCGGCAGCAAAAGCAGCAGGGTCAGAATCAGTGCTCTAAACATGGTTATCCTCCTTGTCTTAGGGTTCGCTTAAAAACTTGTTCGCAGAATTGGCATGGGAAGTTATTTTTGAACGAACCCTCAGTGGGCCTCGGGTTTCAACTCGCGCAGCATCAGGTCGCTAACGGCCTGCCGGGCCTCCTTGGTTTCGTAGAGTATCAGGTACATCTGCTCGGTGAGGGGCATCTCGATACCGAGTTTGCTTGCCAGCTGGTAGGTCGACAAGGTCGTTTTTACCCCCTCGGCCACCATGTTCATGCCTGAGAGAATCTCCTCGAGGCTTTTGCCCCGCCCCAGTTCCATCCCCACGGTCCGGTTGCGCGACAGGTCGCCGGTGCAGGTCAGCACCAGATCGCCCATGCCGGCCAGCCCCGAAAAGGTTGAAGCCTGGGCTCCCGCGATGACATTTTTCAAGGCTCCGCCAAGCTCGACTCCGACCACATCGTCATTGCGATAGACCCTGAAATAGTCGGTGCTGAAGATATCCTGAACCTCCTCGGCAACCTTGCTATTGGCCGAAGCCACCGCCACGGCAGTCGGCATCTCCTCGGCGACCTCGCGGGCGAAAGAAGGTCCGGAGAGAAAGGCCAGACGGTGTTCGACCGGTTCTTCGAACACTTCGCCGAGCACCTCGGCCATCGGCAACAGGGTGTTGTTTTCAATGCCCTTGGAGGCTGAAACCATCAGGCAATCTTTGCCGATGTGGGGCAGTGCCTGGGTCATCACCGACCGCAGCACCTGCGAAGGGGGAACCAGCAGCAGCAGCTGACGCCCGCCGGCCGCCTCGGCCAGGTCAGAGGTAAAAGAGAGGTTTTCCGAGAGCTCGAAGCCGGGCAGATAAAGGTCGTTCTGCCGGGTCTGCTGCATGTTCTTCACCAGGTCGGCCTCATAGGCCCAGAGGGTGACCTGGTAGCCTTTTTTGGCGAGCAGGTTGGCCAGGGTCGTTCCCCAGCTGCCGGCGCCGATAACACCGATATTCATATCCTGTTCCTCTTCTCTGCCGGTGGCCGGCAGCGATACGGTTCAGAGAGCGGTCAATGGCCCTTTTTCTTTTTTTCGATACGCGCGCTGACCCTGCGGACTTTTTCGTCCAACACCTCAGGGTTTGGGTAGAGACCTTTGAGTTTTTTGAGAATCTGCAGGGATTCGCCCAGTTGCTCCTGCTCCTCGAGCACCGAAGCCAGGCCGAACCTGCCCTCTAGCGTATAAGGGCCATCCGGCCAGGCGGCGATCAGCCCACGGTAGGCCTGTTCGGCCTGATCAAGGCTCCCTTCGAGCGAGTGGGCCACCGCGATGCGGTAACTGACCTCCGGGACCAGGGGGCTTTGGGGATAGCTCTTGAGCAGGCTTTCGAATTCGATCCGGGCCTGTTCGAAGTTATTGAGCCGAAAGTAAGCGTCGGCAATCTCGTACTGAACCAGGTCCTCGTCGGTCACCCCGTCAGCGAGCAGCTTCTGGTAAGCGATGATGGCCCGGTCGTAATCCCTCAGCCGTTGCTTGTAGATGCGGGCCACCTGGCGGCGGGCCAGGGCGGCTTCGGCAGTTTCGGGATAATCCTTTTCCACCAGCAGGTAGGCGATCAACGCCTCGTGGTATCTGGCCAGATACAGGTTGAACATCTCTCCAGCCTGTAACAGGGCCGCTGATGCCATGGGGGAGTCGGGATGTTTTTCGTAAACCAGCTGAAAAATCTCAGCCGCCTGTTCGTAGTTTCCCGCCTCGACCAGAGCCTGGCCCTTCGCCAGGGCCGGTTCCGGTCCCGGGTAAATCCCCGAAGGGCTGTACCAGTACCAGCTGGCGGCGCCAAGCAGCGCCGCCAGCAGCAGAAAAACGATCAACCAGGGGCTCCGGCGCCTAGAAACCTTCCGGCGCTTCAGTTCCTCCTTCAGGAGCTTCTTCTTCAGCTTCTTGATCTCCGTCATGTTCCTCGTCCTTTTCGGCGAGCTTGGCCACGGCCACAATCCGTTCTGCGGTCTCGAGCACCATCAACCGCACCCCCTGGGTATTGCGGCCGATCACCGAAAGGGCGCCGACACTGGTGCGCAACACCTTGCCCTGGTCGGTAATGAACATCAGGTCCGACTCGTCATCGACCAGTTTGATATCCACCACCTTGCCGTTGCGCTCGGAGGTCTTTATGGTAATGATCCCCTTACCGCCGCGACTCTGGGTGCGGTATTCGTCGAGATCGGTGCGTTTGCCATAGCCGTTTTCGGTCACCGTGACCAGGGTGGCCGCGGTGGCGTCGGTGACCACCTCCATGCCGATCAGGTGATCGTCGCCTTCGAGCATCATCCCGCGGACTCCGCGGGAGGTGCGCCCCATGGACCGGGCATTGGCCTCGGGGAAGCGGATCGCCTTGCCGTGGCGGCTGGCCAGCAAGATATCCATGCTGCCGTCGGTGAGGCGGGTGGAGACCAGGCTGTCGCCTTCGTCGATGGTCAGTGCAATGATCCCGCCGACCCTGGGATTGGAGTAGGCCATCAGTTCGGTCTTTTTGACGATGCCGTTGCGGGTGGCGGTGATGATGAATTTGTCGTCGACGAAATCCTTGACGGGCAGGATCGAGGTCACCTTTTCCTCGCCGGCAATCTGCAGCAGGTTGACGATGGCCTTGCCCCGCGAAGCCCTGCCCCCCTGGGGGATTTCATGAACCTTGAGCCAGTAGACCTTGCCGGCATCGGTAAAGACCAGGATGTAGGAGTGGGTCGAGGCGATGAACAGGTGTTCGACAAAATCCTCCTCCTTCGGCCTCATCCCGGTTTTGCCCTTGCCGCCGCGGCGCTGGGCCCGGTAGAGCGAAACGGCATTGCGCTTGATGTAGCCGCTGTGGGAGACGGTAACCACCATGTCTTCTTCGACAATCAGGTCTTCAAGAGAGAGGTCTCCGGTCATCGGCACGATCTCGGTGCGCCGCGGATTGGCGTAGCGCTCTTTGATCTCGAGCAGCTCGCCCTTGATGATATTGAGAATCTCCACCTCGCTGGCGAGGATCTCCTTGAGCCGGGCGATCAGCGCCAGCACTTGGTTGTATTCCTCGATGATCTTGTCGCGCTCCAGGCCGGTCAAGCGGTGCAGGCGCATGTCGAGAATAGCCTGGGCCTGGATGGCAGAAAAGGCGAACCGGGCGATCAGCCGCTCCTTGGCCTCGGGGGAGTTGGCCGAGGTTTTGATGATCTGGATCACCTCGTCGAGGTTCTCCAGGGCGATCTTGAGACCTTCGAGAATGTGGGCGCGGGCTTCGGCTTTTTTGAGCTCGAAGATGCAGCGCCTGGTCACCACTTCTTTGCGGTGGTCGATGAACTGGTCGAGGATCTCGCGCAGAGTCAAAACCCGCGGCTGGCCGCCGACAATCGCCAGCATGATGATGCCGAAGGAAGACTGCATGGTGGTCATTTTGTAGAGCTGGTTGAGGATGATGGTCGGAATCACATCCCTTTTGAGCTCGATGACGATGCGCATCCCCTCGCGATCGGATTCGTCGCGCAGATCGGAGATGCCCTCGATCTTTTTCTCCTTGACCAGGTCGGCGATCTTTTCGATCAGCTTGGCCTTGTTGACCTGGAAGGGGATTTCGGTGATCACGATCGCTTCGCGGCTGGTGCGCTTGTCTTTTTCCACCAGCGCCCGCGCGCGCATCTTGATGATCCCCCGCCCGGTGCGGTAGGCCTCGCGGATGCCCTCCAGGCCGTAGATAAAGCCGGCGGTGGGAAAATCGGGACCGGGGATGATGGCCATCAGCTCTTCTATTTCCAGGCGCGGGTCGTCGATAATCGTCACCAACCCGTCGATCACCTCACCGAGGTTGTGGGGCGGAATCTTGGTCGCCATGCCGACGGCGATGCCCTCCGAACCGTTGACCAGCAGGTTGGGAAACTTGGCCGGAAGCACCAGCGGTTCCTGCAGCGAGTCGTCGTAGTTGGGGCCGAAATCGACGGTTTCCTTTTCGATATCGGCGAGCATTTCGCTGGCCAGTCGGTCCATGCGCACCTCGGTGTAACGCATCGCCGCCGCCGAGTCCCCGTCCACCGAACCGAAGTTGCCTTGCCCGTCGACCAGAGGGTGGCGCATGGAGAATTCCTGCGCCATGCGCACGATGGTGTCGTAGACCGCGGTGTCGCCATGGGGATGATACTTACCGATCACGTCGCCGACCACGCGGGCCGATTTTTTATAGGCCTTGTTGTATTCGTTGCCCAGATCGTGCATGGCGAACAGCACCCGCCGGTGCACCGGCTTGAGCCCGTCGCGTACATCGGGCAGCGCACGGCCGACGATGACGCTCATCGCATAGTCCATGTACGACTTGCGCATTTCGTCTTCGATGTTGATCGAAACCTTATTTTGTTCGGATAGCATTGATTGATTTTCCTCCGGAAAATCAGGACCAAGGTTAAAGGTACAAGGTTAAAGGAAAGCTCTTTGAAGTTTCGAGCTTTTCTCCTTTCTCCTTTTTCCTTTCTCCTTTTACCTGGCTTTTAAATATCGAGATTCGAGACGTTGAGGGCGTTGTTTTCGATGAACTCGCGGCGCGGTTCGACCTGGTCGCCCATCAGAACGGTAAAAATCTCGTCCGCTTCGACCGCGTCCTCGATCTTGACCTGCAGCAGCACGCGTTTTTCGGGATCCATGGTGGTCTCCCAGAGCTGATCGGGGTTCATCTCGCCCAACCCTTTGTAACGCTGGATGTATTGCCCCTTTTTCGCCCGGGTGAAAAAGTATTCGAGCAGCTCCTGGCGATCGAGGATTTCGACATTTTCCTTGTCCTCGAAAGAAACAAAAGCCTTTTCATCCTGGCAGATATCCTCGACCTTGCGGTAGGCCTGCAACAGCAGCTTGTACTCGTGCGAGGTGAGTGATTCGAGAATCCCCTGGTCGATGCGGGCGCGAATGCTTCCGAGGGTGAACAGGATCCGCGGCGGATCTGAGAAGGCCTCGAAGGTGGCACGCGGTTCGATATCCTGCAGCCTGGCCGCCAGCGGCGAGAGATCCTCCATATCGGCAAAACCGTTCTGAACCTTGCCCTGGACGAAGACCTTGAGCACCTCCCGGTTGACCCCTTTTTGGACCAGCTTCTCGAAAAGGTTGTTGTAGTCGATGATGTTGCGCAGGGTGGGGATCACCTGCTTGCCGCGCAGCACCTTGCCGCTTTTCTCCATCTGCACGGTGATGCCCTCGGTCCCCTGGTCGAGCAGGTAATCGAGCAGCCCCGCCTCGTCCTTGAGGTAGATCTCCTTTTTGCCGCGCTTAGCCTTGTAGAGCGGCGGCTGGGCGATGTAGAGGTGCCCGCGCTCGACCAGTTCGGGCATCTGCCGGAAAAAGAAGGTCAGCAGCAGGGTGCGGATATGCGAGCCGTCCACGTCGGCGTCGGTCATGATGATGATGCGATGGTAGCGCAGCTTGGAGACGTCGAAGTCGTCCTTGCCGATGCTGGTGCCCATGGCGGTGATCAGGGTGCGGATCTCGTTGGAGGTCAGCATCTTGTCAAAGCGGGCCTTCTCCACGTTGAGGATCTTGCCCTTAAGCGGCAGAATCGCCTGGTATTTGCGGTCGCGCCCCTGCTTGGCGCTGCCACCGGCCGAATCGCCCTCGACCAGGTAAATTTCGCACAGCGCCGGGTCCTTCTCCTGGCAGTCGGCCAGTTTTCCCGGCAACGACAGGCCTTCGAGGGCCCCCTTGCGCCTGGTCAGATCCCGGGCCTTGCGGGCCGCCTCGCGGGCCCGTGCGGCCTCGATGCCCTTTTCGAGAATCTTTTTGGCCACCCCGGGGTTTTCCTCCAGGTACTCGGCAAGCTTCTCGTTCATCATCGTCTCGACGTAGCCCTTGATCTCCGAATTGCCGAGCTTGGTCTTGGTCTGGCCTTCGAACTGGGGGTCGGGAATCTTGACCGAGATCACCGCAGCCATCCCCTCGCGCAAATCGTCGCCGGAGATGGAGGTTTTGACGTTTTTGAGCAGGTTGTTGGCGGTCGCGTAGGTGTTCATGGTGCGGGTCAGCGCCGCCTTGAAGCCGACCAGATGGGTTCCGCCTTCATGGGTATTGATGTTGTTGGCGAAGGTGAATATTTTCTCATCATAGCCATCGTTGTACTGGATGGCGACATCGATGGAGACCCCCTCCCTGTCCCCGGAAAAGAAGATCGGGGCAGGATGCACAGGGGTCTTGGCCCGGTTCAGATATTCGACAAAGGAGACAATGCCCCCTTCGTAGATAAATTCGTGCTTCTTATCGGTGCGCACATCGGTGATGTTGATCTGCACCCCGCCGTTGAGAAACGCCAGTTCCCGCAACCTCTGGGAGAGGGTTTCGAAGGAGAATTCCGTCGTTTCGAAGATATCCGCGTCGGGCCAGAAGGTAATTTTGGTGCCGCGTCTTTTGGTCTCGCCCTCCTGGGTCAGGGGCATGGTTGGCGCACCGCGCTCATAGCTCTGGGAATATTTCTTGCCGTCACGACGAATTTCCAGATCGAGCCGGCTCGACAAGGCATTGACAACCGAAACTCCGACGCCGTGCAGACCGCCCGAAACCTTGTAGCTGTCGTTATCGAATTTGCCGCCGGCATGCAAGACGGTCAAAACCACCTCTGCCGCGGGCTTTTTTTGGGTCGGGTGCATATCGACGGGAATCCCGCGGCCGTTGTCCTCGACGGTCACCGACCCGTCGACATGGATGGTCACATCGACCTGGTTGCAGTGGCCCGCCAGGGCCTCGTCGATGGAGTTGTCCACCACCTCATAAACCAGGTGATGGAGGCCATTGACCCCCGTGGAACCGATATACATGGCGGGGCGTTTGCGAACCGCTGCTAGCCCTTCAAGAACCTTGATACTCTCGGCACCATACTGTTTATCCGTGTGTTCGGTCATAAAATCCTCATTCCTGACGATCTTGCTGAAGGCTGCCGTTTTCGACCCGGTAAAAGCGGGCCTGGTGCAACCCTTCGTTTAAAAGCGGCTGGACATCGGTGGTGGTGATGAACACCTGTCCCCGGCGTTCCAGTAAAAAGCGAAAGAAAAAACCCTGCCGGCGGCGGTCCAGTTCACTGGTCATGTCGTCAAGCAGCAGAACCGGCTGCTGCCCGGTGCGCTGCTCCAGATCCATGATCTGGGCGGTTTTGAAAGCCAGCATGTACGAGCGCTGCTGGCCCTGCGAACCGTAGAGGCGCAGGGAGCGGCCGTCGATCAGAAACTGTGGATCATCCCGATGCGGACCGGCCAGGGTGATGCCCTGGCGTAACTCACGGTCTGCGCAGCGCTGCAGGTCAGCGCGGAGACTGTTTTCAAGCTCCTGCAAATCCTCCCCTGCTCCCGGGTATTGCAGATCGGCCTGTTCTTTATCGCCGCTGATGCTGCGATAGGTTTCATGCAGCAAAGGAACCATCCGGTTCAGGTAAATCGTTCTGGCCTGGCGCAGGCGCGCCCCGGCCTGAATTAACTGTTCGGACCAGGGTTCGAGGGTTTTGCTCGACGTACCGTTTTTAAGCAACTGATTGCGCTGTTTGAGGCAGCGCGAAAAGTTGCGGGCCAAAAGTAAAAAATCCTGGTCGGTTTGAAAGACCGCCCGATCGAGAAGAGCCCTTCGACCGGCCGGAAAGCCCTTAACAATGCCGACCTCCTCAGGTGAAAAGAGCACCGGGTGCAGCAACCCCAGGTAGCGCTCGGGATAGCGTGCCTCTTTGGCGTCGATGCGGGGGCTTTTGCCCTGGGAGGTGATCGACAGATCCATGCGGTGGCGTACCTTCAGGCTGCACACCTCAGCGGCGATCCTGCAATCGACCTTTCCATGGCGGATGAAGTCTTCATTTTTGGCGCTGCGAAAACTTTTCAGGGTGGCCAGCAGGTATATGGCCTCGAGCAGGTTGGTCTTGCCCTGGGCATTATCTCCCCAGAAAACGTTAAACTGAGGTGCCGGCGTCAGTACAGCCTGATCGATGTTTCTAAAATTCGTCAAGCTCAGGTTTTCAAGGTTCATCGATAGACCCGAAAGGCAACCAGAGCGCCTAGAGGCGCATGGGCATGACCACCGCCAGGTAATCCTCATCCTGTTCGGGAACCAGAAGGCCTGGGGAGAGGTTGTCCTTGACCTTCAATAATACCTTTTCGGTGTCGAGGGCCTGAAGGATATCGATGAGATAGCGTGCATTAAAACCTACGGCTATTTCGGGGCCGTCGTAAGCAACCTCGAAGTCCTCGCGGGCATCACCCAGTTCAGGGTTTGAAGAGGATATCTCCAGGTTGCCCTGATGCAGGGATAGTTTTATGCCGCGGGATTTTTCGCTCGAAAGAATCGACATCCTGCGCAGGGCGTGGAGAAATTCGTCCCGGGCAATGGTTGCAGTATATTCGTTGGCTTTGGGGATAACCCGATTGTAATCGGGAAATTCTCCGTCAACCAGGCGCATGATAACCACGGTCTGGTCCTTTTTTATGACCGCGTTGTTATCGAGAAAGCCGAGATAAATGGGGCTTTCGCTGTCCTCGGTCATCTTCTTGAGTTCGAAAATGCCTTTTCGGGGGAAAATGACCCCCTTAATGAGTTCTTCAATATTGGAAATACCCAGGATTCGCTTGATGAGGGCCAGACGGTGACCGTCGGTGGCAACCAGGGTTAAATGGCTGATGGTGTCATTTTCAGAAGCCTGGAAAAAAATCCCGTTGAGATTGTATTTGGTTTCATCGGTGGATATAGAAAAAGCCGTTTTGTCGATCATCTCCTTGAGAAGATGGCTATCGATGGAGACAAGTTTGTCCTGATCCGGTTGGGGAAAGTAGGGAAACTCGTCTGCAGAGAGCCCCACAATATTGAAAAGTGCCTTGCCGCAACGAATTTCGATCCAGCAGTTTTCCTTGGCAATGAAGGAAATCTCCGACTCGGGAAGTTCTTTGGTTATTTCATAAATCTTTTTTGCCGATACGGTGACCCTTCCCGGGGTTGATACCGAGGCGGGATAAAAAGAGCGCATACCGACTTCGAGATCCGTGGCGGTCAGGAAGATCCCTTTCTCAGTGGCCTCGAAAAGGACGTTTGAGAGGATGGGGATTGTGTTTCTTTTTTCCACCACTCCCTGGATGCGGGCCAGGCCTTTTAAAAGAACCTCTTTTTCGATTGTGAAATGCATTGGGCCTCCTGTAAACAACCAATGATTACTATAATCTTTTTAAAGCTTTTATAGCAGATAGTAGTATATGCCTGTGGATTTGTTGAAAACCCGAAAACCTCTTTAAATTTATCTATTTAAGGGCAATGAAAAACTGACCAGGGGGTGTTGGCGAAAAGTGCCGAAATGTTGATAACCCGCAAAGGTCGAATTGTCCCCAAAAATGTCCCATGGTTTATAAACAGGCAAAAAAAGCCCAAAAAGGCTCCTGTCATGGCCAGGATTAACTGACCAGGGAGTTTTTTAATGTTGTTATCGTGGAGCGGAGGTTGAAGTCTTCCTCCATCTGCCTTTCGATCTTTTTGATAGCATGAATGATTGTAGAGTGGTCTTTGCCGCCGAAGCGGTCGCCTATCTCCGGGTAGGAGCAGGACGTCAACTGGCGCGACAGGTACATGGCAATCTGTCGAGGTAAAACCAGTGCTTTCAGGCGTTTGGATGATTTCAATTCTGAGACCTTGATGCTGTAATGGGCCGCAACGGTCTTTTGAATTTCCTCAATGGTCAACTCCCGGTTCTTTTCCACCAGGATGTCTTTTAACACCTCTCTGGCCATGGATAAGGAAACCGAGGTCGAAGTCAGACTGGCGTAGGCGCCGATTCTGATCAGATAACCTTCGAGTTCTCGAACGTTGCTGCTGACCGAATTGGCCAGAAACAAGGTGACCTCTTCGGGCAGATCAATGCCGTTCTGCTCTGCCTTCATTTTAAGGATGGCCTGCTTGGTTTCGATGTCCGGCGATTGTATATCGGCGATCAGGCCCCATTCGAACCGGGACCTCAGGCGTTCCTCGAGTCCTGGGATTTCTTTGGGAAACTTATCCGAGGTGACCACGATCTGTTTGTGGGATTCATAAAGAGCGTTAAAGGTGTGGAAAAACTCCTCCTGGGTCCGTTCCTTGCCGGCAATAAACTGGACATCATCGATAAGCAGAACATCCATCGATCGGAATTTATTTCGAAATTCGTCCATCTTTGCATAGCGCAAGGAATTGATAAGTTCGTTCATGAACTTTTCGGAGGTATAATAGCAGACCCGCATGCTTGGGTTGTTTTTGTGGATTGCGTTACCCACCGCATTGACCAGGTGGGTTTTGCCCAGCCCGACGCCACCGTAGATGAAGAGCGGGTTATAGGTTGTTGCAGGATTGTTGGCAACAGCCATAGCGGCGGCGTAAGCAAACTGGTTTGATGAACCAGAAACAAATTCTGAAAAGGAATACTTGGGATTGAGATTGAAAGAACCACCTGTCTCCGGGGGAGGTGTGAACGGGGTCTGTTCTTCGACAACCGGGGGGCGTTGCGCCGGCTGGGGGGCAGAGGTGGCGGTAGCGGCCGGTGAACGCTGGGCTATGTCGAATTGAATGCGGTAGGAAACGGCCCCGATCTGGGAGAGGGTCTCGCGAATCTGGTTGGCGTAATGGTCCCGTATCCAGTCGAGAACGAATCTGTTGGGGACCTCCAGCAACACCAGATCCTTTTCAATCCCGACAAAATTGATGGGTTTGATCCAGGTGGCGAAATGCTGTGGGTTTAACGTTTGCTCGAGGTGAGCAAGGGTTTCTTGCCAAAGTTTATTCATGGATAACTGAGGGAGTTTTTTTAATCTTCTTGTCCCGAAAAGGCCCGAAAGAAAAATATCCACAAGGTTGTTCACAGTTGTGGATAAAAAGCTTTCTTGTGGAGTGGCGGGGTATTAGGCCCAACCACCGGAATAGATAAGCGCGATCATTGAAGCTAACAGAGGCGCCCGGTATTTGCAAGAAAATTTTGCCATAAATCTGTGGAAAACCAAACGTTGAAGCCTTTCTTTCTTGACAAGGTTTTCAGATTATGCTTAATAGTACCCTTTGTGAAAAAAGCGCCCCATAAAATACATGTTAGGAGACAGCAGCAATGAAACGCACTTACCAGCCGAGCAGAATTAAGAGAAAAAGAACTCACGGTTTCCGCAAGCGTATGCAGAACAAAAATGGCCAGGCAATCATCAAGCGCCGTCGCAGCCGTGGGCGTAAAGCCCTGGCGGCCAGCATTTCAACCAAGTAACGACCTTGGTTTTTCCTTGCAGGGAGGGACATAGGTTTGGTCCCGATCTGCGCCTGCGCAAGCGGGAGGAATTTAACAGGGCGTGGGCCAAAGGTCGCAAGCGGCATGCGTCCCACTTTATTATTATTGTCATGCAAAAAACCGAAGGCCCCACCCGACTTGGAATAACCGCCAGTCGCAAAGTCGGTGGGGCTATTCAGCGCAACCGGGTCAAAAGACTGGTTCGCGAATTTTTTAGGACTCATCGTGACCAGCTGCCCATGGGGGCCGATATATCCATTATCGCCAAAAAAGGGGCTGCCGGTCTCGACCTGAATCGAGTCAGTACTGAGTTGGGTATATTGCTGGTCGAGTCCGGCAAAGCGGAAACAACATGTTCAAAAAGTTTGCCGTTTCCCTCATAGTTTTCTATCAAAAATTCTTATCACCGCTCAAGGCACCTTCCTGCCGCTTTTTCCCCTCCTGCTCCTCCTACACTCTTCAGGCTATCGAAAAATACGGAGTAATCAAGGGGGCCTTGCTCGGCCTGATCCGGATATGTCGCTGTCATCCCCTGCATCCCGGTGGGTATGATCCTTTGAAATAGTCCCCTCAAGTTCCAACAACGTTTGGAGTTTTTAATGGAAAACAAAAATACCATCATCGCTCTGGTTCTTATGCTTGTGGTCTGGTTCGGGTTTTCGTTTCTTTTTCCGCCCCAACAGACCCAGGCTCCTGTGCCCGCCGTTTCGGAAAACGGCCAGGAGGTCAGTGCCTCCAAGACCCCCGAAGTGGCCCCTGCTGCACCCCCTGCCCCTCAAGCCGCAGCTCCAGTAGTGCCGGCTGCCCCAGCAGGGCAACTGCGGGAACTGGTGGTCGAGACCGATCAATACACTGCGGGCTTTTCCAATTCCGGCGGGCGTTTGAAATTTTTTGAGCTCAAGGGCTACAGAAAAACCAACAAAGCTGATTCAGAGCTCATTCAGTTGCTCAAGGTCGGTCCCGAACACCTCGGGTCGCTGCGGACCCTGGGTACCGAGGGTTTCACTCTCAATACCGAAGCCCTTTATAATATTTCTGTGAGCGAGGAAAAAATCGACATTCACGGGGACGAGTCCCGCACCGTGACCTTCTCGACGGTGACCCCCACAGGAATCGGGGTCGAAAAGATTCTGACCTTCCATGGCAACCGCTTTAATATAGATCTGCAGGTCAAGGTGAGCAACCAGGGCAATGCTGCCGCTCGTGGCGGGCTGGTGCTGTCGCTGGTGAATCCGGTTGACGATTCTGTCGAAAGTGACCAGTTTGCCTTTGTTGGCGCAACCAGCCTGGTTGGGGAAGAGGTTCAGTCAGATGACGTTGATGACCTTAAGGATGAGAGCAAAACCTACGGTTCCGACGCTGTCGGGAGCTTCCGAAAAGCTGCGCGTAGAGAGGGTCCAGGGGGCCGTAGAAAATCATCTCGAAACCCCCTACCGGGTCCTTAATCCCGGTGAGGCTTTTACTTTTGATTACCTGCTCTATTTCGGTCCCCGCGACCTCGATGTGCTTGAGGCGGTCAATCACCAGTTGGCCAAGGCCATCGATTTCGGTTTTTTCTCCATTTTATCCAAACCGCTGCTCCATGTGCTTAAGGTTTTCTATTCCTTTATCGGCAATTGGGGCGTTGCGATTATACTGGTGACCGTTATCATCAAGCTGATTTTCTGGCCCCTGACCCAGAAAAGTTACAGCTCGATGAAGGCCATGCAGAAACTGCAGCCCGAGATGGCCAAGCTGCGGGAAAAATTCAAGAATGACAAGCAACGCCTGAACGTGGAAATCATGGGGATGTATAAGGAGCATCGGGTTAATCCCATGGGTGGGTGTCTGCCGATGATTATACAGATCCCGGTGTTTTTTGCCCTCTATAAGGTTCTTCTTGATTCCATTGAGCTACGCCATGCTCCCTTTGCTTTCTGGATTACCGATCTGTCGGCCAAGGATCCTTATTATGTGACCCCGTTGATTATGGGCGCCACAATGTTTATTCAGCAAAAAATGACCCCCACCAGCATGGATCCTAACCAGGCCAAGATGTTTATGCTGATGCCGGTTATCTTCACCTTCATGTTCCTGAATTTCCCTTCAGGGTTGGTTCTCTACTGGTTGGTCAACAACCTGCTGACTATCGGGCAGCAATACTATATAAACAAAAAGCCCAGTTGACCGTTTTCGTTTTATGGTAAAAGAATTACTGAAAATCAAAGCGACCGCCTCCTCAACCGAGGAGGCGGTCGATGTCGCCCTTGAAAAACTTGGATGTACTCGCGCCGAGACCGAAGTCCAGATTTTGCAAACCCCCTCTCGGGGGTTTTTTAATATCTGGAGGGTCAGGCCGGCTATCGTTGTCATCAGGTTGGTCGATCGCGGCTATATCGCGCGCAAGATCACCGAGCGACTGCTCGAACTTGTTGGGGTTACTTCAAGCGTTTATATTTCCCAGAGCAGCCAACAGGTTGAACTTTCCATAAGCAGTGAACAATCCAGTTTGCTGATCGGCAAACATGGGCTGACCCTCGATGGCCTGCAGTCCATGGTTATCTCGCTTACCGACCGGGTGACTCCCCAACGTCTGCCCATATTCATTGACATTGACGGCTACCGGTCCCGGCGGGTTGAATCGCTAAAGCGCCTCACCAGGCGGCTTGCTTTTCAGGCCCGGAGGCGGGGGCAGGTAAGCACCACCCAGACGCTATCTCCCGAAGACAGAAAAATTATTCACCAGGCCCTTGATATGGAACAGGATGTCCAGGCTCGTTCGGTTGGAAAAGGGGTCGATCGAAAAATGATTTTTTACACGCGGACTCGATGATGCAACAATATGAGGATACCATAGTGGCCCCTGCCACGGCCCCCGGGGAAGGCGGAATCGGGATTATCCGCCTTTCCGGGCCTTGTGCAGAGGAGTTTCTGCAAAGTTTTTTTCGCCCCACCAGTGGGGAAAAATCCCTCCAGTCCCATCGACTTTATCACGGTAAATTTTTCGGGCCCGGAGAGCATCTCATCGATGAGGTGATGGCCGTGGTTATGCGTGCACCGCGCTCCTATACCAGAGAAGATGTGGCCGAGGTGCATTGCCATGGCGGAAATCTGGTAGTTCGCCGCATACTCGACCATTTTATCGAGGCCGGCGCTCGGCTTGCCACCCCTGGGGAGTTCACCCTCAGGGCTTTTCTAAAAGGTCGGATTGATCTGACCGAGGCTGAAGCGGTTATAGAGGTTATCCGCTCTCGATCAGAAAAGGCCTGTTCTCTTGCCCTTTCCCAACTCGATGGCAAACTCTCCCGGACGGTCTATCGGTTTCGGGATCTGCTTCAGGAGCAATTGGCCCTCATTGAGGCCTATATTGATTTTCCCGAAGAGGATATTGAATTACCCCTGCTGCGGCGTATTGAAGAGGGCGTCGCTGGTATTCAAGGGGAAATTGAGCAAATTCTTCAAAGCTTCGATGCTGGACGGATTTTGCGCGAGGGACTCTCGGTGCTGATTCTGGGGAGACCCAACGTCGGTAAATCTTCCCTGCTCAATGCCTTACTCGGTGAAGCAAGGGCTATAGTGACCGAGATTCCCGGTACGACTCGAGACACCATTGAGGAAAACCTGGTACTGGGTGGCATCCCCCTGCGTCTGGTGGATACAGCGGGGGTCCGGCACACCGAAGACCCCGTTGAGCGTGAAGGAGTCAAGAGGGCCAGAGAAAAAGTCCGATTCGCAGATCTGGTGCTTTTGGTCGTTGATGGCAGCCGCCCCCTGGAGGATGACGATTATCTTGCTATCGAGGCCTGCCAGGGGGTGCGGACTATTATCGTCGCAAATAAAACCGACCTCGGGCAACACCCCCTCCCCTCCAAGGTTGAACCCATCCCCCTCGTGCTGACCTCCGTTCACTGCGGAGATGGGTTGGAGGAGCTTCAACGGCACATGGTCGAGATGTTTACCTCCGAAGGAAATGGTGAGCAGGGTGAGTCGCCGATGATCACCGACCGAAGGCATCGTCAGGCCTTGGTGCATTGCCGACAGGCCCTGATCAGATTTTTTGAGGGAATGTCCGGCGGCATGGGACATGAGTTTCTCGCCCTGGAGCTAAGGGAGGCACTTTCGGCCCTTGGAGAGATAACCGGCGAAACCACTCCGGATCAAATCCTTGAAAAAATATTTTCCAAATTTTGTATCGGAAAATAATCATGTTTCACGTGGAACATTCGGTGAAACGGTAGTGGTGTCGATGATTTAGTCGTGTTTTTGTGCCCCTTGGGAGTGCCCCGATAACTCTTGAGGTACTGTAGTCTTCGGGGTGCCCAGGGGGGATGCTCTCGGATCCCGTCTTGTAAATCGGATGGATTATTTTTTAGCCGAAAGAAACTGATAAGGGCGCGGTATTTAAGTGCTCGGTTTGGTTGCTTCTCTTTCTTTCGTAGCGGTAAGGCTTGTGAGCTCGCTTGTTCGCTATGGGAAGGGGCGGCTCTTTCGTGACCTGGAAAAATGCGCTTTGGGGGTCGCTGATGTCGTCGGGCCTTGGTGTAGGTGTGTAGACTGCAACCAGTCTTGAAGTCTTTTTCGTTTTTCTGGTTTTCTTGTCTTGGTGGCTGTTCAACGTCTCAGTGTAAAGGTTTTAAGCTGTCGGGTCGCGGCCCGACATCCGGGTAGCTGTCTTTGCTCGTCCAAAGAAGATCACCAAGAAAGGGACGTTGGGTGCGCCGCATGGGCGTGCAAGGGGCGCCGGATTGTGGTGCCGATTCTGCCGTTGAGAAACGGTTCGCTATTTTTGATCCTTCTAGCGTACCGGAATGCTTCGCCACTGCTCTACCCGGTTGTTGCGAGCACCGGCGCTGCTATTCTTGAAAAAACAAGAAAGGCTTGTTGTCTTGCTGGTTGCCTCGCATAAGAGGCTTCGCCACGAAACAACTCCGTTGTCACCAGTAGCCATGATGACCAGGGGCGCCCTTCGGGAAAAAGAACTGTCCCCGAAGGGGAGGCCGCTTTTGGCCTGCTTTTTGGCGGTTTGAAAAAAGCCGGTGGTGTCTTGGGGTGAGTCCCGACGTTTTTGCTTTGAAAATGTGGTGAATAGCTGCCTTGTTTTTTTGAAGCTTTCAGGCGCTTGCAGTGGCGATTTTTCACATTGCTGATTGTTTGGCCTGAGGCCTCTGCCTTGGTGGTCGGTCGAAGCTCGGGGAGGGTTTCGCTCCAACCGAGGCTCAATGAATATGGCTGGCTGACTTTTGCTGGGATGAATAAAAAGTTGGCGCTTTTCGGGACGCGACCCGATAGTTTTTCTTTGCCGTTTTTTTGCAATAGGAAAGCGGGCGCAGTAGATACTCTATAGTTGGGGAAGATGTATGTCGACGTACGGTAAGGTGTATCAGGTTATCGTGGTAGGGGCCGGGCATGCGGGTTGTGAGGCCGCACTCGCAGCGGCCCGAATGGGTTGTAGTACTCTGCTGCTGAATTTGAGTCTAGATGCAGTGGCGCAGATGTCCTGTAATCCAGCCATAGGTGGACTGGCCAAGGGGCACCTCGTTAAGGAAATCGATGCCCTCGGTGGAGAAATGGCGCGAAATATTGATGCCACGGGAATTCAGTTTCGCACCCTCAATACCAAGAAGGGTCCTGCGGTCAGGGCTTCTCGGGCTCAGGCTGATCGCTTGCAGTATGCCGTGCGCATGAGGATGGTCCTGGAAGAACAGGCCAATCTTGACCTTAAGCAGGGAAGTGTCGCCCGGTTGGTTCTGGAAAATGGGCGGGTCGGTGGCGTGGAAACCCGGGACGGAGTCGTGTTTAATGCCCCCGCCGTTGTCCTGACGACCGGTACCTTTATGCGTGGATTGATCCATGTCGGGCTACAACATTATCCTGGAGGCCGTGCGGGCGAACCCCCCTCAGAAGGACTGTCCGATCACTTGCGTTCCCTTGGTATGGACGTTGGGCGACTTAAAACCGGTACTCCGGCGCGTCTTGATCGTCGATCAATCGACTTTGCGCAGCTTGAGGCGCAGTTCGGTGATGATCCCCCGCGGCCCTTTTCCCTGGATACCAAACGCATAGACCAGCCCCAGGTCCCATGTCATATAACCTATACCAATGTCCGCACCCATGAAGTGATCCTGTCTAATCTCGATCGTTCGCCCCTCTATAGTGGGGTCATTGAAGGTGTGGGGCCACGTTATTGCCCTTCAATCGAAGATAAGGTGGTGCGTTTTCCGGAGAAGGAAAATCACCAGATTTTTCTGGAACCCGAAGGATTGCAAAGTACAGAAATCTACCCCAATGGTATGTCGACATCCCTGCCCCCCGATGTTCAATTGGCGTTTTTGCGAACCATCCCCGGTCTGGAGCAGGTTGAGATCATGCGCCCGGGTTATGCCATCGAATATGATTTTGTAAACCCGATTCAGTTGCATCCAACTCTCGAGACCAAGGCGGTATGCGGCCTCTTTCATGCCGGGCAGATCAACGGCACCTCCGGGTACGAAGAAGCTGCGGCCCAGGGATTGATAGCGGGAGCCAATGCGGCGCTGCAGGTGAAGGGGCAGGATCCCTTGGTTGTCGGCAGGGATCAGGGGTATATCGGGGTGCTGATTGATGACCTGGTAAATCTCGGTGCCCTTGAGCCGTACCGCATGTTTACCTCGCGTGCCGAATACCGTCTGCTGCTTCGGGAAGATAATGCCGATCAGCGCCTGACCGAGATGGGCTATAGGGCGGGTCTTGTTGGTGAGGCTCGCTGGGAAAAATATTCGGACAAAATGGCCGGGCTTGATCTTGGTATGGAGAGGCTGCGCGAGGTGCGTATCTCCCCTTCCCGGCAGGAGGCACTTGAACGCCTGGGGCTGGCCGAGTTGAAAAACGGGGCTTCCCTTGAAGAATTGTTGCGCAGGCCGGATCTGACTATTGATGACCTGCTCTTTTTGGATGGCCAGTTAGATGGTTTGCCAACTGAGGTTCTGGAGCAACTCGAAATTGCCACCAAGTACGAGGGGTATATTCGTCGCCAACTCGAACAGGTCGAGCGGTTCCAGCGCAACGAACAGATTGTTATCCCTGAGGGTTTCAGTTATCAGAATATTTCGGGTCTGTCAGCAGAGGTGCAGGAGAAGCTCTCCAAGGTCGCTCCGCGAACCCTTGGGCAGGCATCGAGGATTCCCGGTGTGACTCCTGCTGCCATTGCCATCCTCAGCGTTATGTTGCGAAAGGGATGATATGAATCGCAGTTCGTTACTCATCGGCTACCTTAAGGATCTGGGTATTTCTGTCGAGCAGGATAAGGCGACTCTTCTGATCCGGTTTCTTGATGAGTTGTTGGTCTGGAACCGGCGGGTGAACCTGACCGCAATAACCGATCCCAATGAGGCCATCGAAAAGCATCTGGTCGATTCATTGACCCTGCTGCCTTTGTTGAAAAGCAAAGACCGCTTGCTTGATATTGGTTCGGGAGGGGGATTTCCGGGGTTACCTTGTAAAGTTGTCCAGCCAGAACTCGAACTGCTGTCCGTTGATGCGGTGCAGAAAAAAATCAATTTTCAATGGCACATCATCCGGACTCTCGGGTTGAAAAATGCTACGGCCCTTCACTGCCGGGTCGAGACCTTGCCCGATGCGCCGGAGTGGCAGCAGGGATTTGATGTGATTGTCTCCAGGGCTTTTTCATCCCTGATCGATTTTGCAACCCTCGCCCTGCCCTGTCTTGGCCCCGGTGGAAAGATCGTCGCCATGAAGGGTCCCGAAGGGACCCCGGAGTTGGCCAACTCGCGGCAAGGGTTGGCTGAGTTAGGCCTGGTGTGTACCGGGACAACCCGTTTGGAATTGCCTGCTTCCGGTGCCTCGCGATGTCTGATTGTTTTAAAGCGGAGCGGAGTCTGAGCTTGGGGGCTTTGCGGAAAATCTGCAATATGCTTGTGGACTTTATTCAAGGTGCCTCCGGTTGGCCTTTGGCCTGCCGACCTGAATCCGGTTCAGTTGCTGATTTTGGGGAATTAAAAATGCAGAATTTAGAAGGTAGAAAAGAAGATAAATTGGGTTTTTCTTCTGCCGTCTGAGTTTTCATTAGCAAAAACCACGACAGTAAATGACCCTCGGGGTTGATTTGGATGGAGCCAGGTGCTGCATTTGCTGGAGCAATAAAAATGCGCACAATCTGGGTAAACTACAACATGTAGTGGTGTTTTTTTTACCCGGCACGATATCTGAGAAGACCCCTGATAATCCCATTGATTCGGGGCTTTTGGGCTTTTCTTAACCCCCGAGAGTATGTTAATCTGCTCGCCTTGTGAAAAGCTCCCGAGGAGAAGTCGGAATGGCTCAAATCCTGGCGATTGCCAACCAAAAAGGCGGGGTGGGCAAAACCACCACAGCGGTAAATCTCTCGGCTTCGCTTGCCGCAGCTGAAAAACGGACCCTGTTGGTGGACATGGACCCTCAGGCCAATTCCTGTAGTGGTTTTGGTATATCGAAAGAGTCCGATGACCTCACCGTATACCATGCCCTGCTCGGCGAAGCCAGTGCCCGGGATATCCTTGTCCACAGCAACCTTGAACATCTCGACGTCCTGCCTGCAAATCCCGACCTGATCGGTGCCGAAATAGAATTGGTGTCAGCCCTGGCCCGCGAGATCAAGCTTCAGGGGGTGCTGCGGGAGATTTCTGATGATTACGACTACGTAATCATCGACTGCCCTCCTTCTCTGGGGTTGCTGACTGTCAATGCCCTGACCGCTGCCGATGCCGTATTAATCCCTTTGCAGTGTGAATATTATGCCATGGAGGGGTTAAGTCAGTTGATGAACACCATTCGGTTGATTCAAGGTCAGATCAATCCCCGTCTGACCATTCGCGGCATCGTGCTGACTATGTTTGACGGTCGCAATAACCTCTCACACCAGGTCAGCGACGAAATTCGCAACCATTTCCCCGACAAGGTGTTTAAAACCGTCATTCCTCGCAACGTGCGGCTTTCCGAAGCGCCCAGCCATGGACTTCCGGTTCTGCTCTACGACATCTCTTCCCGGGGTGCCACTGCATATCTTGAACTCGCTAAAGAAATTATCGAAACAGGAATTTAACCATGGCAAAGCGACCCGCTCTCGGCAAGGGCATCGGCGCCCTGCTGAACAACCCTGTTCAGGAAGGTGGTCGAAAATATTTTCTCTGTCCCATCGAAGACCTGAAACCCCACCATAAGCAACCGCGGAAAACCTTCGACGATCAGAAAATGGCCGAGCTTTCCGCTTCGATAAAAGAAAAAGGCGTTATCCAGCCCCTGGTCGTTCGCCAGGTTGAGGATCATTACCAGATCATCGCCGGTGAAAGACGCTGGCGGGCCTCGCAAAAAGCCGGACTCAAAGAGGTCCCGGTGGTCATTCAGGATGTCTCAGAAGACTGGGCTCTGGAAATGGCCCTGATTGAAAATATCCAGCGTGAGGATCTCAACCCCATCGAAGAGGCCGAAGCTTATCGGAACCTTATGGAAGGTTTCGAGTTTTCGCAGGAGGAGGTGGCTCGCCGGGTCGGCCGGGAACGCTCGACCGTGACCAACATGCTGCGCCTGCTGCGTCTGCCCGATGCGGTTCGTGAAGACCTGGTCGGTGGTTTCATGTCCATGGGCCACGCCCGGGCCCTGCTCTCCCTCGAGCAGGAAGAGGATATTCTCGAAGCCCGGGAACAGGTGCTGAAGAAGCGTCTTTCGGTACGGGAAACCGAAGCCCTGGTCAAAAAGATCAAGAGTTTCGGTCTGCCCAAAAAAGCCAAGGCCCCCAAGGAGGAGGATCCGCAATTGGTTCATCTGGCCGGGGAGATTAAGCGGGCCCTGGGAACCAAGGTGAAGATCGTACCCAAGGGAAAAGGCGGTAAAATAGAAATCTCGTTTTTTTCACCCGAGGATCTGGACCGCTTGATGGAAGTGCTGAAAATTTCCTGAATGTTCCATTGAATTATAGTGGTAATACCATTTCATCTTATATCCACTTGATCCCTACTCGGATCAACTCACTGAAGTCGTAGTCCCCAGAAAGCGGAAGGCTCATGTTCAGCAGGAAGGACAAAAACGGAATGAGAAAGGACAATCCCATTGAGAAAGGTGAGATCAAGGCTTTTCTGGGACCAGGCAGCCAATTCGAAGGAAAATTGATTTTCGATGAAATTGTTCGTCTTGACGGAACCTTTCGCGGCGAAGTGACCTCGCGGGATACACTCATCGTCGGACAGGCCGCCGATATACAGGCCGAAGTCAATGTGGGTACCCTTATCTTGAGCGGGCGGTTCAAAGGCAATGTCAAGGCGACCAACAAGGTCGAGTTGCGGGCCCCTGCCGAGGTTGAGGGGAGCATAGATACCCCGGTGCTGGTGGTTGAGGAGGGTGTTCTGCTTAACAGCACTCTGACCATGGGCAAACCTGGCGGCAAGGGCGAAACAGATTAGGGGGCTGGCGAAATCTGGTCAGGGTGATGGTAAACGGCCAAAAATAACCACATTCGGCAAAAGAACCTTGACAGCGAGTGTGGCCGTATGTTAGCAATCATGCTGTTTTGCCATCCGGCAAATGCCATCCTCTAATCCCCGGAAAAATTAGTATACAGTATGCCTTAGAAACGGGGTATTTCCCGGCAAATAAAAGAGGTGTTGAAGTGATTAGTATTGATTGGACCATTGGCCTGCAGTTTGTCAATTTCGTTGTTCTGATGCTGGTGTTGAATTTTATTCTCTACCGGCCCCTGCGCGACATGCTCAATCGTCGCAAGGAAACTATTGACGGCTCCTTGCAGGCCGCCAAGGACCTTGAGGGTCAGGTTGACGAGAAGATGAGCCGCTACCAGCAGCAGCTTCAGGAGGCCAAGCTTAAGGCCAGCCAGGACCGCGCTGTCCTGCGTCAGGAAGCAGCCAAAGAAGAGGCCGCAATTCTCGCCAAGGCTCAAGGCAAGGCGGCAGACGAACTGAAGGTAATTAAAAACCGGGTGGCCGCCGAAGCCGAAGAGGCTCGCAAGGTTCTTGGCAAGGAAACCAAGGCTCTGGCTGCTGGTATCGCCTCCAAGGTTCTCGGGAGGGAGGTCAAATGATTTCGTTCAAGGGTATGCCCATGAAAAAAACAACCACCATACTCATCTGTTCTGCCCTGCTGGTGAGTGCAGCCTCTGCTGCCCTGGCCGCCGGTGGCGGAGGCCACGCCGATGGCGGCATGCTGCTCAAGGATTTTCTCTACCGCTGCCTGAGCTTTGCCGCAGTTGTCGGGTTGCTGTTTTACTTTGTTAATAAACCGCTGCGCAAAGGCCTTGCCGGGCGCACCGAAGGTATTGAAAAGGCCCTCGCCGAAGCGCGCCAGGCCAAAGTCGATGCCGAGGCGAAATTCGCCGAATATGATACAAAACTTGCTCAGGCGACCGAAGAAATCGAGAGTATCTCGGCTTCCATTCGCCATGAAGGCGAGCAGGAGCGGGACCGGATCATCGCCAATGCCCAGGATATGGCTAAGAAGGTTTCCCAGGAAGCAACCCAGGCGGCCAACCGCGAGGTTGAGCGTGCCCGGGGTGAACTGCGCCAGGAAGCGGCACGTATGGCTATCGAAATCGCCGAAGAAATCCTCGAGAAGAAATTCACCAAGAAGGATCAGGTTCGTCTGGTGAATGAATACATGGACAAGGTGGGAGAACTACATTGAGTATCAGCGCTATTTCCAGAAGGTATGCGAAGGCCCTGGTTCAGATGGGTGCCGAGCAGAAGATGGTGGAGCGGTACGGTGAGGAACTATCGGCGCTTGAGGGCCTGCTGAAAAAGGAGAGTGCCCTGCGCATGATCCTTGAAAGCCCCTCTTTTCCCCTTGAAAAGAAGACGGCCATTCTGGCAGACCTGATGGGCTCGATGCAGGTCTCTGATGGGATGAAGAATTTTCTCGGCCTGCTCCTTTCTAAAGATCGCCTCAGATATTTTTCTCAGATCGAGGACGATTACCGGAGGTTCGCCGACGAACTTTCGGGGGTCGTGCGCGCCCGGATCGACGCTGCAGCCGATCTTGACGCCACCCAGCAGAAGGCCATCAAGGAAGGTCTCGAAAAACAGACCGGGAAAAAGGTCGAGCTGACAGTGGCTCTCGATCCTTCCCTGATTGGCGGAATCAAAGCCGAAATCGGCGGGCGGGTTTTTGACGGCAGCCTTAAAACTCAGCTGAAACGCATTGAAGATAGCTTAAAGAAGGGGTGAGATAGGTCTTATGGAAATCAGAGCAGAAGAAATCAGCGCGATTATCAAGAAGCAGATCGAGGGCTTCGGCCGCGAAGTCGAAGTCAGCGAAACCGGCAGCATCATCTCCGTAGGTGACGGTATCGCCCGCATCCACGGACTCGACAAGGCCATGGCCGGCGAGCTTCTGGAGTTCCCCGGCGGAACCATGGGCATGGTCCTGAACCTCGAGGAGGACAACGTAGGCGCCGCCATCCTCGGCGAGGGACACCACATCAAGGAAGGCGACACCGTCAAGCGAACCGAGCGTATCGTTCAGGTTCCGGTCGGCGACGCCCTCGTCGGCCGCGTTGTCAACGGCATAGGTGTTCCCATCGACGGCCTTGGCGAGATCAAGACCGAGACCTACAGCGAAGTCGAGATCAAGGCACCCGGCATCGTAGCCCGCAAGTCGGTCCACGAGCCGATGCAGACAGGTCTCAAAGCCATCGATTCCATGGTCCCCATCGGCCGCGGCCAGCGCGAGCTGATCATCGGCGACCGCCAGACCGGCAAGACCGCCGTCGCCGTCGACACCATCATCAACCAGAAGGGCCAGGACGTCGTCTGCATCTACGTCGCCATCGGCCAGAAGCGCTCCACCGTCGCTCAGGTAGTCGACAAGCTCAAGAAGAACGGCGCCATGGACTACACCATCGTCGTTTCCGCTTCCGCTTCCGACCCCGCACCCCTTCAGTTCATCTCCCCCTACACCGGCGTCACCATGGGCGAGTACTTCCGGGACAACGGCAAGCACGCCGTCATCATCTACGATGACCTCTCCAAGCAGGCCGTCGCCTACCGCCAGCTCTCCCTGCTGCTGCGTCGTCCCCCGGGACGCGAGGCCTATCCCGGGGACGTCTTCTACCTCCACAGCCGCCTCCTCGAGCGCGCCTGTAAGCTCAACGACGAACTCGGCGCCGGCTCTCTGACCGCCCTGCCGATCATCGAGACCCAGGCGGGTGACGTTTCGGCCTACATCCCGACCAACGTCATCTCCATCACCGACGGCCAGATCTTCCTCGAGACCGACCTTTTCCTCTCCGGCGTCCGCCCCGCCATCAACGTCGGCCTCTCTGTCTCCCGAGTCGGCGGCAGCGCCCAGGTCAAGGCGATGAAGCAGGTCGCAGGTACCTTGCGTCTTGCCCTTGCCCAGTATCGCGAGATGGCCGCCTTCGCTCAGTTCGGCAGCGACCTCGACGCCGCCACCCAGCGCCAGCTCGCCCGCGGCGAGCGTCTCGTCGAGATCCTCAAGCAGGGCCAGTACAAGCCTCTGCCCATCGAGAAGCAGGTCCTCGGCATCTACGCCGTCAACAACGGCTTCGTCGACGAATATCCCGCTGATACCGTCCAGCGCTACGAGTCCGAACTCCTCACCTACATCGAGGGAACCAAGCCCGACCTCCTCAACGATCTGCGGGAAAAGAAGGCCATCGATGCCGAACTGGAAGACCGTATCAAGTCAGCCCTCGAAGAGTTCAAGGGTCAGTTCGCAGCCTAATTAACTGCAAGCCAAAGGTTAGGACAGATGGCAAATCTGAAGGAAATAAAAAAGAGGATCGGCTCGGTTAAGAACACCCAGCAGATCACCAAGGCGATGAAGATGGTCTCCGCAGCCAAACTGCGGCGGGCCCAGGAAGCCGTGGTCGCTGCCCGGCCTTACGCCGACAAGATGCTGGAGGTTCTCTCCAGCCTCGCCCTTCGGGAAGAGACCGAGGCCCATCCCCTCCTCGAGGAGCGGGGCAAGGAGCGGGCTCTGGTGGTGCTCATGACCGGCGATCGCGGGCTCTGCGGCGGCTACAACAGCAACGTCAGCAAGGCAGCGGAGCGCTTCGTCACGGAGAACCCCGAGGGTTTCGAGGCGATTGATCTGATGATCGTCGGCCGCAAGGGGAACGAGCTCCTCAAGCGCCGCCTCGGCGAAAATATCGTCAAGGTCCACGAGAACATCACCGGCAGCATTTCCTACTCCACTGCTTCACTGCTCGGTCAGGATATCGTCGCCGACTACGTCGAGGGCAAGTACGACGCCGTCTACGTGCTCTACAACGCCTTCCGCAGCGTCATGACACAGGATGTGACCCTCAATCAGTTGCTGCCCGTCGTCCCGAAGGTCGTCGAGGAAGGGACTCAGGTCACCGAGTACCTCTACGAGCCGAGTCGGGCCGAGGTGCTCGCGGAGATCCTGCCCAAGAACGTCGAGGTGCAGATCTTTCGCTCCCTCCTCGAGTCGGTGGCTTCCGAGCACGGCGCCCGTATGAGCGCCATGGACAGCGCCAGCAAGAACGCTACCGAGATGATTGGCAAGCTGACTCTGCAGTACAACAGGGCACGTCAGGCCGCCATCACCACGGAGCTGATGGAAATCATCTCCGGCGCCGAATCGATCAAGTAACGAAACGCACGATTATCCACTCTTCGGAGTGGGATTTAGGAGGAATAGTCATCATGAATAAGGGCAAAATCACTCAGGTCATCGGGCCCGTCATCGACGTGCAGTTCGATGCCGACAAGCTTCCCGAGATCTACCACGCACTGAGGCTCACCAGCCCCGCCCTCGGCGAAGGGGAGGGGAACCTGGTCGTCGAGGTGGCACAGCATCTCGGCGAGAACACCGTCCGCTGCATCGCCATGGACTCCACCGACGGCCTGGTCCGCGGTCAGGAAGTCCTCGATACCGGAAAGCAGATCGTCATGCCGGTCGGCCGGAATACCCTCGGCCGCATCATGAACGTCGTTGGCGAGCCCATCGACGAGGCGGGTCCCATCAACACCGACAAGGAATGGGAAATCCACCGCCCTACCCCCGAATTCACCGAGCAGTCGGTTGAGGTTCAGTCCTTCGAGACGGGTATCAAGGTCATCGACCTCCTCGCCCCTTACGTCCGCGGCGGCAAGATCGGGCTCTTCGGCGGCGCCGGTGTCGGCAAGACCGTTCTCATCATGGAGCTGATCAACAATATCGCCAAGCAGCACGGCGGCTTCTCCGTCTTCGCCGGCGTCGGCGAGCGTACCCGCGAGGGTAACGACCTCTGGCACGAGATGAAGGATTCGGGCGTCCTCGAGAAGGCGGCTCTGGTCTACGGCCAGATGAACGAGCCCCCCGGGGCCCGTGCCCGCGTCGCCCTCTCCGCCCTCACCGTTGCCGAGTACTTTCGCGACGAGGAAGGCCAGGACGTCCTCCTCTTCGTTGACAACATCTTCCGCTTCACCCAGGCGGGCTCTGAGGTTTCTGCCCTTCTCGGCCGCATCCCCTCCGCCGTCGGTTACCAGCCTACCCTCTCCACCGAGATGGGCGAGCTGCAGGAACGTATTACTACCACCACCAAGGGTTCGATCACCTCGGTCCAGGCCATCTACGTCCCCGCCGACGACCTGACCGACCCCGCACCCGCCACCGCTTTCGCGCATCTCGACGCCACCACAGTCCTCTCGCGTCAGATCGCCGAGCTCGGCATCTACCCCGCGGTCGACCCCCTCGACTCCGTCAGCCGCATCCTCGACCCCCAGGTCGTAGGCGAGGAGCACTACAAGATCGCCCGTGACGTTCAGTACGTCCTCCAGCGCTACAAGGACCTGCAGGACATCATCGCCATCCTCGGTATGGACGAGCTCTCCGAGGAGGACAAGCTGGTCGTCTCCCGCGCCCGCAAGATCCAGCGCTTCCTCTCTCAGCCCTTCTTCGTCGCTGAGGTCTTCACCGGTTCCCCCGGTAAGTACGTCGAACTCAAGGACACCATCAAGGGCTTCCAGGAGATTGTCGAAGGCAAGCACGACGACATCCCCGAGCAGGCTTTCTACCTCGTCGGCACCATCGAAGAGGCTCTGGAAAAAGCCAAGAAGATGGCGGCCTGAAAATAGTCGCACCGGCGGGGCCCTCGGGCCCCGTCTACGCTGCAAAGGACGTTTGCAATGGCAGATACGCTCAGACTGGAAATGGTCACCCCGTATAAGAAGGTCCTCTCCGAAGAGGTCGACGAGATTACCGCACCCGGAGTCCTCGGCGAGTTCGGCATCCTTCCCGAACACACCCCGATGCTGACCAACCTCAAGGTCGGAGAGCTGACCTACCGCAAGGGTGGTGAGGCCTTTCACGTGGCTGTCAACTGGGGCCATGTTGAGATTGAGGACGACAAGGTTACCGTCCTGGTAGAAACCGCCGAGCCGGCCGATGACATTGACCTGGAGCGTGCCAAGGCTGCTCTGGGCCGCGCCGAAGAGGCTCTGAAAAAGCTTTCCCCCGAAGATAAGGATTTTGTTCGGATGCAGGCAGCCCTCGACCGTGCATTGATCCGTATTCAGGTGGCCAGCCACAAGGGCCGCTAAGGCAACAAACTGGTTCAACGAAAAAAAGCGACCCCGAAAGGGTCGCTTTTTTTTTGAGCGGAATTTCCTCTACCCTTCCTCTTCTTTGAGGATCTGGGCCATTTTTTCTTCAACCATGGCCAGATGGTCGAGCATCTTCTGACGGGCGGTTTCGGGATCGCGGTTTGCGATGGCTTGGTAAATCTCCCGGTGCTGGGCCAGGAGTCTGTCGAGATAATGCTCCTTGCGGTAGAACTCGGTCAGGGCCACCTGAATGGTCGTGTGGAACAGGCCATGAATGGTATTGAGCACGTGGAGCTGCAGGGTATTATGGGTCGCCGTGGTGATGGCATAATGAAACTGGGCGTCGACATCGGCATCCCAACCGCCGCTTGCGGCCTGGCGCTCCATTTCCTTATAATAGCGGCCGAGCTCCTCGATCTCCTCGTCGGTGGCCCTGCTTGCGGCCAGGTAGGCCGACCAGCTTTCCAGGCCCATGCGGACCTCGGCCAGGGATCGCAGCAGGCGGGGGTTTTTTTCAACCATCGAGGTCAGGGGGCTGGCCAGTTCGGTTTCGGTCAACGAACGCACGAAGGTTCCCCCTCCCTGCCGTGACTCGAGCAGGCCCATGGCTTCTAAAACCATGATGGCCTCGCGCACCGAGGGGCGGCTGACTCCGAGAAGGGTGGCCAGGTCCCGCTCTGAAGGGATTCGCTGCCCGGGTTTGAGTTCGCCTTTAGAGATAAGCTCCCTGATCTGCTCGACAATCTCTTCGGAAATTTTTTTGGGTCGGATCTGTTTGAAAACGATGGTCACGCGATGGCTCCATGCTAGGATTGGTATGACCACCTATCTAGCATGGCTGGTGGTAAAGGTCAAGACCATCCATGGCGGCAGGTTGAGGCTGTGATGAGCAAAAGCATTATTCACATCGATATGGATGCCTTTTACGCCTCGGTCGAACAACGTGACAGGCCCGAGCTTCGAGGACTCCCTGTACTGGTTGGAGGCAGCAGAGACCGCGGGGTGGTTTGCGCCTGCTCCTATGAAAGTCGCCCCTTTGGGGTGCGCTCAGGCATGGCCATGGCCCAGGCTCTGCGGCTGTGTCCGAAGGCTGTGGTGCTGCCTGTGCGCATGGAGTGTTACCGCGAGGCTTCAAAAGAGGTTTTTTCGGTCTTCTTTCGCTACACCGATCGGGTGGAGGGGCTTTCGATTGACGAGGCTTTTCTCGATGTCAGTGATTGCCGCAGGTTGTGGGGCGAGGCCCGGGTTATCGCTGACAGAATCAAGGCAGATATTTACGAACTGACCGGCCTCAGGGCCAGCGCCGGGATCGCACCGAACAAGTTTCTGGCCAAGCTTGCCTCGGATCTTGGCAAACCCGACGGTCTTTTCGAGATCTTACCTGAGCAGATCGACCAGGTGCTGCTGCCCTTGCCGGTCAGCCAACTCTGGGGTGTCGGGCGGGTGACCGCTGAACGCCTGAAAAAGTGGGGATGGTCCACGGTAAGGCAGCTGCGCCATGTTCCTCGGGATGACCTGGAGAGACTGCTCGGTCAGGCCGGTGCCAAGCTATATCTGCTTGCAAGGGGCATTGACGAGCGACAGGTAAAAGGCGGGAAGGAGGTTAAGTCGGTCGGCCACGAGGACACCTACGGATCCGATTTGGTCGACTTGAAGGTCATCCGCAGAGAACTGCTCGGTCTTGCCGAAAGGGTTGCCGCGCGGCTCAGGGATAAGCAGCTCGCGGGGCGCTGTATTTGCCTAAAGGTGAAATATGCCGATTTTACCGTGGTCAGTCGCAGCCTGACCCTCGATGGGGGGGTGAACCATGCACTGGACATCTACCGGCGCGCTCTTGAGCTACTGGAAAAAACCGAGGCCGGAAGACGCCCGTTGCGGCTTCTGGGGATCAGTTTGTCGATGCTCAGTGGGGAAAGTGGAGCACAGCAGGAGTTGTTCGGCCAGGACCTGTTGGAGAAAAAACGCGCCCTGGACGAAGCCATGGATCAGGTACGGGCGCGTTTCGGACCATCGAAGCTGACCCGGGCCACCCTCCTCAAAAACCCAGGCGAAGCTTCGCAGGGTGACGAACCGGCGGACTCTGGCCCTTAAACCTGAATCCGTGAGATCTGACCGGGCAATAGCGTAAGTCACTGACATGACTAAGCATTCAAAAAATCGCCGACGAACCTATTGGTGCGGCTCAGATTTTTTGAAACACTTATTCAGGCCAAGCACTTACACTCTTTTCCCGCCCCGCCCCCACGAATCCAGGTTAAAGTAACTATGCCCCCTGGGCGGCGATCTGCTCGAGGTTCTGGATGGCCGCAGGTTCCCCCAGGGTGATCAGAATATCACTGGCCTCGATGACGGTCTCGGGTGCGGGATTAAACAGCATCCCCTGCCCTTTTTTGATGCCGACAATGATAATCCCGAGCTCTTTGCGGATCCCCGAATTGATCAGGTTTTTATTCACCAGTGAGGAATCGGATGCGATCATTATTTCCTCGAGCTGCAGTTCGAGGTGCTGGCCTGCGGTGGCAATTTCGATGAAATCGACCACCGAGGGACGCAGGATGGCCTGAGCCATGCGGCTGGCACCGATGGTGTACGGGGAGATGACCTTGCTGGCGCCGGCACGTTCGAGTTTTTTCTCGGAACCCTGTTCGCTGGCCCGCGCCAGGATAAAGAGGTCGGGATTGAGGCCGCGGGCGCTCAGGGTGATATAGACATTTTCGGTATCGGAGGTCACCGCGGTGACCAGGCCCTTGGCCCGTTTTATGCCAGCTGCGATCAGGCAGTCGTCGTCGGTGGCGTCGCCCGCCACGAAAAGAACCCCCTCTTTGGAGAGTTTCTCGCAGAGATCGGGATTGTTCTCCACCACCACTCGGGATTGTTCTCCACCACCACAAAGGGTACCGGCCGGGTCTGCAGTTCCTGGCAGATCATGTGGCCGATGCGTCCGAAGCCGCAGATGATGTAGTGATCGGATTGCTTGCTGATCTGTTTTTGCAAAATTTTCCTTCCCATGATCGAGCGCAACTGACCCTCGACGGTGAACTGGATCAGGCTGCCCATGGCATAGGCAATGATCCCCGCCCCGAACACGATCAGCATGATGGTGAAGGCGCGGCCCGTTTCACTCAGGCGATGAATTTCGCCGAACCCGACGGTGGCCAGGGTGATCACGGTCATGTAGAGGCTGTCAAAGGCGCTCCACCCTTCGATCATCGAATAGCCGACCGTGCCAAGGCCGATAATACCGACCAAGGTGGCGAGGGAAAAGCGCAGATGGCGTACCGGATCCATATGTCTCAGCTCCGAAAAAATAACTGGATCATAGCGTTGCGTAAGACAAAAGGAAAGCCCCGGAGGATCTCGGTACACGGCCGGAAAGAGAAAAGACTTGACATCGCCTGTATACTGTATACAATTTGGTGACTTTTAATTTATTGATTATAGATGTTCAGGTTCGGAGAGACTTTTCAGTGAAAAAAAAACCGATCGAACGGCATCAGACGTTACGGGAAAAGATTCTTGAAACCATCCGTGAGGCGATTCTGCGTGGCACCCTGAAACCTGGGGAAAAAGTCGCGGAGCCCGAGCTTGCCGAACGATTCGGAATCAGCCGTACGCCGATCCGCGAAGCGTTCAGGCAGCTTGAATCCGAAGGCTACCTCACGGTTGTGCCGCGGAAAGGCGCCGTGGTTGCCTCCCTTTCCGAACGGGATGTTGAGGAGTTTTATGCCATTAAGAGCATTCTCGAAGGCTATGCCGCTCGCATTGCCGCGACGCGGATGACCGAAAAGGACCTTGAGCGGCTCGAGGCAATCAACGTGCGACTCGAAAAACTGGCCGACGAAGGGGACGTAAAAACCTTTTTCCGCGTCCATAACGAGTTTCACGAGCTCTTTATCAAGGCTTCCGACAACGAGAAACTGCTCGAATTGATCAGTCAGTTGATGATGAAGTTCAACCGCCTGCGTATGGCCTCGCTCTCTTTGCCCGGCCGCATGGAAATCTCGGTGCAGGAACACCGTAAGATCATCGAGGCTTTCCGTAAGCATGATGGCGATATGGCCGATAAACTGGTCAGCAAGACCGCTGCCTACGGCGGCCAGGTGCTGATTCAGAGCCTGGCTCAGGAGCAGGGTCGCCGGGTGGAAAATTCAATCCTCAACCGCGTGGTGGATGTCTGATTGCCCTGCAGCCCAGCCTTTGGTTTTCTGCGATTAAATGCGATTTGAATGCCGGTTTTTCCCTTGCGGAAAGGCCGGTATTTTTTTTGCCTGACGAGGCGCACGTACCCTGGCAAACATGCTTGATTCCCCAAAATGGTTGTGTCATAGTGCCGGTCGTTCGCTGCACTGAGGCACCTTTCGATCCATGTTTTTATTGCGAGGAGGAATCCTGATGAAAAAACTGCTGATTTTTCTGGTTCTGTTCGGTTGTACCCTGGTCGATGCCGGAGCGGCTTCGCTGGGTCTCCAGTTTAACGATTACAGCGCCCAGGGCGAACTCTCCCTTGGCGTGGCCCGGGACGATTACGGGGCCTCTGCTTTCAACCTGCGCTACCTTTACAACGATGACGAGGAGACCCAACTCGGTTCGGTCGGCTTTGACTTCATGGGTACCCCCGGCAACGTCCCCGGCCTTGATCTTGGCGTCGGCGCCCATGTGATCGGCGGCGAAGCCAATGCCGAAGACCTGGAGTATGTCAACCTCGGGGTCGGTGTCAAACTCAGTTACGGGCCGCCGTCACTGGGAGGCTTTGCCCTGGCGGGGCGTCTGGTGTATGCTCCGAAAATTTTTTCCTGGCGCGATTCAGAGCGCCTGGTCGAAACCGGGGTTCGCCTGAGCTATGCCCTGACCCCCAAGATCCGGGCCCTGGTCGATTACCAGAACGTGCAGGTCGATTTCGACGAGAGGGGCGAGCGGACCATCGACGATGCCTTCCGGGTCGGTTTCCAGGCCCACTTCTAAGTCGAATCTGGTTTGTTCAAAAGAAAAAAAGCGCGCCCCTTCTGGGGCGCGCTTTTTTTGCCCGTATTCTAGGCCACGGGATCACAGAAGTAAGAAAAAATCTCATCGGTTCTCTGTGACCTCTGTGGCCAAGGTCCTTTTTTGTTGAAATGGCCAGAATCAGGAGCGCAGCCGGTACCCCTTGGCCACCAACAGGGCCGCCCAGCCGAAGAGCCCCAGCGCCATGGTCGCAGCAATGCCAAAGGCGGTCAGCAGCGAGAGGTCGCCGACGCCGAGGATGGCATGGCGAAAACCGTCGATCAGGTAGAAAAGCGGGTTGAGATGAGAAAGCTGCGCCCAGAAAGGGGGAAGAATCGAGATGGGGTAAAAGACGCCGCCCAGGTAAATCAGCGGCAAAATGATAAAATTGGAGAACATGGACAACGAGTCGAAGGTGTTGGCGTAGATGGCTGCGATGATGCCGAACTGGGCGAAGAGAAAACTCGCCAGCGCCGCCATGGCCAAAGCGGCCAGGGGATTTGCCCAGGGCAGGCTCGAGAAGAGCGTTGAGATAAGCCAGACCGCGCAGCCGACGGCCAGCCCGCGGATCATCGCCGCCAGGGTATAGGCGAGGATCAACTGGGCCGGGCTGACCGGGGTGACCAGCAGATCGACGATGTTGCCCAGGTAGCGCGACATGAAGAGCGATGACGAGGTGTTGGCGAAAGAGTTGTTAATCACCCCCATCAGGATCAGCCCGGGGATAACGAACTGGGCGTAGCTGAAGCCCTCGAGGACGCTGATGCGCTGGCCGAGGGTGGCGCCGAAAACAAACAGGTAGAGAGCTGCGGTGATGATCGGCGTCAGCAGGGTCTGCGAGGCGACCCGCAGAAACCTGCGGACCTCTTTTTCAAGCAGGGTGAGAAAAGGCAGCCAGGGTCTAAAGGATGGGCCCTCATCAGCTGGACTGGCCATCGGTGCCTCCTGCGGTGATTTTTAAAAAGACCTCCTCGAGGCCGGCCTGACGGGTTTCGATATCGGCTATGGCCAGGCCCTGGGCGCAGAGCAGGCTCAGCAGCTCGCCGACCGGGCGATCGGCGGGCAGGGAAAAGACGATGTGCCTGCCCTGCCCTGCAAGCTGTCCACCAAAGTCAGCCAGCGCCTCGGGCAGGGTTTTGAGCTCCTGCTGCAGCTCAACTCTCAGCGTCCGTCCGCCGACGTGGCGCAACAGATCGCTGGTTTGCTCCAGGGCGAGCAGCCGACCGTGGTTCATGATGGCGATGCGGCCGCACATCTGTTCGGCCTCTTCGAGGTAATGGGTGGTCAGCAGAATGGTGGTGCCCTGGAGGTTGATTTCCCTGACGAATTCCCAGAGGGTATGGCGCAGTTCCACATCGACCCCTGCGGTCGGTTCGTCGAGGATCAGCAGGCGCGGCTTGTGAATCAGCGCCTTGGCGACCATGAAGCGGCGCTTGAGGCCCCCTGAGAGCTTGATCATGATCTTGTGCAGGTGAGGGCCAAGGCCGAGGCGCTCGATGAGCTGTTGCCGCCAGCGGGGGTCATCAGCGACGCCATAATAACCTGAATGGATCTTCAGCGCCTGGTCGATGGTAAAGAAGTTGTCGATGACGATTTCCTGGTGCATGACCCCGACCAGGCTGCGGGTGGTGCGGTAGGCGGAGCGGTTGTCGTAACCGAAGACCGACACGCTGCCCCGATCGATGCGGGTGACGCCGCCGATCATATTGATGGTGGTGCTCTTGCCGGCGCCGTTGGGGCCGAGCAGCCCGAAGATCTCGCCCGGTTCGATATCGAGGCTGAGGTCGCGCACCACGGGGGTACCGCCGTAGCTTTTCGACAGGTTGCTGATCTTCAGGGCGCTGCTCATCGGCGTTTCCATCGTCAGGGCAACCCGGGGATGGCCATTGACTATTCGGGCTTTGCCTCGGTTTCGGGGGGATGTTCCTCAGCCGGTTGGGTCTTTTTCTTGCCGAACAGCCAGGCAACCCAGATGCCAACCTCGTAGAGGATAATAAAAGGCAGGGCGATGGCGGTCTGCGAAAAGAGGTCGGGCGGGGTGAGCAGGGCGCCGAAGACGAAGGCCGCCAGCAGGGCGAACTTGCGGTTGCGGCCGAGCCACTTTGCGTCGACGACACCCATGCGCGCAAGAAAGAAGATCACCACCGGCAACTCGAAGACCAGGCCGAAGGCCAGCAGCAGCCGCGTCGAGAGGGTTAGATAGCCGCCCATCGAGAGCATGGCGCTGATTTCGCCGCTGCCGGTGCCGAACTGGATGAGAAAGGTGAAGATTGTCGGAAAGACGTGGATGAAACCGAAATAGGTGCCTGAGCCAAAGCAGAGGCAGCCGCAGAAGACAAAGGGGATGGCGAGGCGTTTTTCGTGGCTGTAGAGCCCCGGGGCGATAAATGCCCAGAGCTGCCAGAGAATCACCGGCAGGGCAATCAGGGCCCCGGCCACTGCGGCGATTTTCAGATAGGTGAAAAACGGCTCGGTGGCGTTGATGAACACCAGCGAGCTGCCCTCGGGCAGGGTCGAGCGCACCGGTTCGGAAATCATCTGGAAGAGTTGCTCGGCGAAGCTGTAGCAGCCGATAAAGGCTACCAGCCAGGCGCCCATGGCGATCATCAATCGTTTGCGCAGCTCTTCGAGGTGGGCTGTAAAGGGAAGTTGGCCTTCACTCATGGTCGGCGTCCTTGCGGGGCTCGGTGCTCGCGGGCTGGTTGGCCGGCTTCTCCCCGGGGCGGGGCAAGGTCTGCTCGGCCGTTTCAGGCTCAGCCCCGGTGTTGCCGTCAACGTAGGGGTTGGGGGGCTGAATCTTGCCCTCCTTGATGAGCTGGTCGCGGGTATCTGCCGTGCGGGCTTCTTCGTTTAGGGTGTTTTTCAGCTCGTCGGTGGTCCGCTTGAATTCTGCAAGGCCTCGGCCCAGGGCCTTGGCGATGTCGGGAAGTTTTTTGGGACCGATAACGATCAGCGCGATGGCAAGAATGAGCAGTAGCTCGGGCATCCCGATTCCGAACATGTTATTTCCTCGTCTGGTATGCTATTTAATAAAGGGGGTTGTTTCAGGTGATCAGAGCATAGCCCTTCTCGACTTGCGGTGTCAAGACGAAACGGCGCGATAAGGGTTTGACATATCAAGACTTTTGATCTAGTATACGCGTTCAAATTTGCACCCGTGGAAAGGTGGGAAATGAATCAGCAAGAGATAAAAGAAGAAATCCGCCGTCTGGTCAAGGAGCGAAACGCGCTGCTGATGGCCCATAACTACCAGCGCGACGAGATTCAGGAAATCGCCGATATAACGGGTGATTCCCTCGCTCTGTCGATGGAGGCCGCACGCACCGACAAGGACGTCATCGTCTTTTGCGGGGTGCACTTCATGGCTGAAAGCGCCCATATCCTTTCGCCCGAAAAGATCGTGCTGCTGCCCCGGCCCGATGCCGGCTGCCCGATGGCCGATATGGTCACCGCCGAGGGGCTGCGCCAGATGAAAGCAAAACATCCCGGGGCCACCGTGGTGACCTATGTCAACTCCACGGCCGCGGTCAAGGCCGAAAGCGATATCTGTTGCACCAGCTCCAATGCGGTCAACGTGGTGCGCTCCCTGGAGGCCGACGAGGTCATTCTGGTGCCGGACCGTAACCTCGGCCGCTACATCGCCAAGCATACCGACAAGACCTGCCACTTCTGGGAGGGTTACTGCCCCACCCATGACCGGCTCAAACCCGAGGAAATCAATCGGGCCCAGCAGGAAAATCCCGGTGCGCTTTTCATGGCCCATCCCGAGTGTGCTCCCGAGATCCTCGATCTGGCCGATCACATCTGCTCGACCAGCGGCATGTACGAATACGCCCGTAAGAGCCCGGCCAAAAAGTTCATTGTCGGCACCGAGGCGGGAATCCTTTACCGATTGCGCAAGGAGAACCCGGAAAAGGAGTTCATCCTCCCCTCTGCCCGGTTGATCTGCCCCAACATGAAGCTCACCTCCCTCGAGGACGTGCTCAAGAGCCTGCAGACCATGAGCCCGGAGATCACCGTTCCGAAGGACATCCGCGAGAAGGCCAAGGCCACCCTCGACCGGATGCTCGCCGTACCGCGGGACTGAGGTTCGTTTCAGGATTGATATTAACAGGGGCGTGCCGAGGCACGCCCTTCGTTTTTTGTAGGGGCGAGTCGTGTCCTGCACTAATTTTCACCCAAACCCCCTAAGCTGCACCAAAGGCCACGACTTTGTAGGAGCGACTTCAGTCGCGAAGCATTTCGTCTTAGCAGGGAGTAGGTTGGGTCAAGGAGCGTAGCGACGGACCCAACATTTGCCGGCTTTGAACCGTCTGTTGGGTTTCGTCCCTCAACCCAACCTACCCTCCCCCTTCAGGGGATATTTTTCAGGGCCAGCGGATTCCGATTTCATCCACAAAAAGCGCTGTGGTCTCAGTGTCCAGTGGTAAAGGGCCTTTTCCTAAAGCCAATGGCAATACTGTAAACTGGAAAAAGCCGATCTCTTCAGGTATTTTCGGGACATCATGGAAAACGATATCCAACAACAATCCGAAATCATCTCCCTGACCAGTCGCTCCTTTGTCGAGGAGCTGGCCGGGCAGTTTCATGCCGAGGTGCTCGGTACCCTGGGCTCCTGCAGTGCCCATCTGCTGGCAAGGTTTCTGGAACAGAGCTCCGAGACCCTGATGGTGCTGGCGGCGGACCAGAAACAGGCCGAGCGCCTGGCCGCCGACCTTGGCTTCTATCACGGCCGGCCCGAGGAGATCTTCCTGCTGCCTCACTGGGAGGTGCGCCCCTACGAGGCCCTGCATCCCCACCCCGAGGTCGAGGCGACCCGCCTGGCGGCGCTGGCCGCGCTGCACGAGGGGCGGGCCCGGGCGGTAGTGATGCCGGTGCGCGCCGTCCTGCAGAAGGTCATTCCGCAAAAAGTGCTCGGCGAGCTCTGCGAAAGCCTGATCGCCGAAGACGAATACGACCGGCCAGAGCTGCTGCAGCGGCTGCTCGCGCTCGGCTACAATTCGGCGCCCCTGGTGGAGGATCGGGGAAGTTTTTCGCTGCGGGGGGATATCCTCGATATTTTTCCGCCCTCCGGTGACAAGCCGGTGCGCATCGAATTCTTTGGTGATTACATCGAGCGCATGCGTCCTTTCGACCCGGTCTCGCAACGCTCTTCCGAGACCGAGCTCGGTGAACTGGTGCTGCTGCCGGCCCGGGAGCTGGTGCTGGCGGGCGAGCATCTTGAGACCTTCGCCCGGCAGCTAAAAAAGCGCTGTGACCACCTCGAGCTGCCTCGGCCCAAGCGCGAGGCGGTCCTCGAGGAGGCCCGTGAGGGGCTGCTTGTGCCGGGGCGTTGCTTCTTGCTGCCGCTCAATTACGCTGGTCTCGATACCCTTTTCGATTATGCCCCCAAGGCCCGCTGGGTGGTCATCGACCCGCCGGCGGTGGAGGCCGAAGCCGACGGTTTTGCCTCCGAGGTGGCCGAGGGGGAAGGCCGCATCAGTCGCAGGGGCGAGGTTTTTGTCCCTGCCGGCGAGCTGTTTCTGCGCCCTGCCCGCCTCGAGGAAGAGCTCAGCGGCCGCAAGCGCATCGATTTTTCGAGTCTGCGGGTTTACCGCCTCGAGCAGGATCGCCAGCAGTACCAGTTTCACAGCGAGGGCAACGGCGACCTGCGTGCCGAGCTGCGGCGCGATGCCGGTGGCCTCGAGAGCCTGGCCCAGCGGCTGCGCCAGTGGCGCCAGGAGAGTTGGAAGGTTCTGCTCGTCTGCCACCAGCGCGGCCAGGCCGAACGTCTGGTCGAGTTGCTTGCATCCCACGAGCTGCAACTGAACTTCGATCCCGTCGCCTCGCCCAAGGCCCTCGAGGCGGGGCGGCCGCTGCTGGTCATCGGCGATCTCTCGGCCGGCTTTCGCCTGCCCGGCGAAAAGCTGGTGGTGATCACCGAAGAGGAGATCTTCGGTCAGCGGGTGCGCCGGCGCGGGCTGACCGAGGCCCGGGCCCAGGCGATGCTCTCCTCGCTGGCCGAACTCAAGGACGGCGACTACGTGGTCCATGCCGACCACGGCATCGGGCTGTACCGGGGGCTGCTGCACCTGCAGATGGGCAGCACCGAGGGGGATTTTCTGCACCTCGAATACGCCGGCAAGGACAAGCTCTACCTGCCCGTCGAGCGCATCGAGAAGGTACAGAAGTACGTCGGCGGCGAAGGCCATACGCCGCGCCTCGACAAGATGGGCGGCGCCGCCTGGGAAAAGGCCAAAGTCCGGGCTCGCGCGGCGGTCGAAGAGCTGGCCCGCGAGCTGCTCAAGATCTACGCCCGCCGCGAAATGAGCAAGGGCTTTCGCTACTCGCCGCCCGATCGCATGTTCCGCGAGTTCGAGGCCGCCTTTCCCTACGAGGAGACCCCGGACCAGCTCAGCGCCATCACCGACGTGCTAGGCGATATGCACTCGGAGCGTCCCGTCGACCGCCTGGTCTGCGGCGATGTCGGTTACGGCAAGACCGAGGTGGCGATCCGCGCCGCTTTCAAGGCCGCCCTCGACGGGCGCCAGGTGGCCGTGCTGGTGCCGACCACGGTGCTGGCCCGCCAGCACTGGACCAACTTCAGCGAGCGCTTCAAGGATTACCCGGTGGTGGTGGAGATGGTCTCGCGCTTTCGCAGCGCCGCCGAGAACAGGCAGGTGCTCGAAAGACTGGCCGCGGGCCAGGTCGACGTGGTCATCGGTACCCACCGCATGCTGCAGCGCGACGTGCGCTTCAAGAACCTGGGGCTGGTGGTTATCGACGAGGAGCAGCGCTTCGGCGTCAGCCACAAGGAGCGCCTCAAGAAGATGCGCGCCGAGGTCGATGTGATCACCCTGACCGCGACCCCCATTCCGCGCACCCTGCACATGAGCATGATGGGGATGCGCGACCTCTCGGTGATCGACACCCCGCCGGTGGACCGGCTGGCGATCCGAACCTACGTCACCAAGTTCGATGACGACCTGATCCGCGAGGCGATCCTGCGCGAGCTGCGTCGTGGCGGCCAGGTCTTTTTCATCCACAACCGGGTACAGTCGATCGGTGCCATGGCCGAGTTCATCCAGACCCTGGTCCCCGAGGCCAAGATCGCCGTCGGCCACGGCCAGATGGGCGAAAAGGCCCTTGAGCAGGTGATGCTCGATTTTATCGAGGGGCGCTCCAACGTGCTGGTTTCGACCACCATCATCGAAAACGGCATCGACATCTCCCGGGCCAACACCATCATCATCAACCGCGCCGACTGCTTCGGCCTCAGCCAGCTCTACCAGCTGCGCGGCCGGGTCGGCCGCTCCAAGCACCGCGCCTACGCCTATCTGCTGATTCCCGGCGAGGCGACCCTGACCCGCGAGGCTAGAGAGCGGCTGCGGGTGCTGCAGGAGCTCACCGAACTCGGCGCCGGCTTTCGGGTGGCCAGCCATGATCTGGAGCTGCGCGGAGCCGGCGACCTGCTCGGGGCGCGCCAGGCCGGGCAGATCGAGGCGATCGGTTTCGAGATGTACTCTGAGCTGCTCCAGGAGACGATCCAGGAGCTGCAGGGGATGGAGCACGAGGACAGGGTCGACCCCGAGATCCGCCTCGGCCTCAGCGTCTTCTTGCCCGAAAAGTACCTTCCTGATCCCAACCAGCGCCTGGTCTTTTATAAAAAGCTCGCCTCGGCCGACGACGAGGAATCGCTCTACGCCACCGCCGACGAGCTGCGTGACCGCTACGGCGAGATCCCCGAGCCTGCCGCCTTGCTGTTCGAGGTGATGAAGCTGCGGGTGCTGATGAAACGCTTCAAGATCGAGATGGCCGAATATGATGGCCGCCAGCTGGTTTTCGGCTTCCATGCTGCCACCCCGGTGCCGCCGGAAAAAATCCTCGGGCTGCTTCAGAAGGACCCTAAAACCTACAGCTTTTCCCCCGATTACCGCCTCACCATCCGCACCGGTCGGGTGCCTGGAGAAGAGCTTCTGGAGGCGGCCAAAAAAGAATTGCAGGCCTTTATCTAGCTGTGCTAGCTTGAATTTCACGGTTTAATTTACCCTGAATCCGTGAGTTCAGACCGGGGAATAGCGCAAGTCATTTTCCCCCCCCGATCCCACGGATCCAGGTTACCATCCGAGAAGGAAGCCCGAAGCCAACATGAAAGGCCGCAATTTTATCAAGCGCCTGCTGCTGTGGGGCCTGTTGCTGGTTGCTCTGTCGGCCTGTGAACGCAAGGCAGAAGAGCCGGCTGCGACCCTGCTGCAGATCGACGGCCGGGTTGTGAGCCTTGCCCAGTTTCTCGGCGAGTTCGCAAAGACCCTCCCCCAGGGGCAGGCCCTGCCGGACGAGCAGCGTCTGGAGCTCAAGCGCTCCTTTCTGGTGCAGCTGATCGACCGCGAGCTCGCTTTGGGCGAGGCCGAGCGGTTGCATGTGCAGCTGTTGCCCGAGGAGCTCGAGGAGGTTGTTCAGGAGTCCCGTCGCGACTATCCCGACGGGGCCTTCGAGCAGATGCTCAGCCAGCGCGGACTGAGCATCGAGCAGTGGCGCCACAAGCTTGAGCAGAATCTGTTGATGGAAAAGGTGGTCCGCGAGACCGTCTATGCAAGGGTCAGCGTCCTCGAGGAAGAGGTTTCGGCCTATTTCCAGGCTCATGGCGAAGAGTTCAACCGCCCCGAGCAGGTCAGGGCGCGGCAGATCCTGGTCGCCACCGAGGAAGAGGGACAAAGCCTGCTCGAGCAGTTGCGCCAGGGCGAGGAATTCGCCGCGCTGGCCCGGCAGCATTCCCTGTCACCCGACTCCGAGCAGGGCGGGGACCTGGGGTTTTTCGCCCGGGGGCAGATGCCTCCCGAATTTGACGCCACGGTTTTTGCCCTGGCCGCGGGCCAGCTCAGCGAGTTGGTCAAGAGCGATTACGGCTACCACATCTTTTTCGTCGAAGAACACCGCAAGGCGGTCAATCTGCCTCTCGAGGCGGTGGCCGAGGATATCCGTCGCACCCTGCAGGCGCAAAAAGAAGAGCAGGCCTACCACGCCTGGTTGCAGGAGCTGCGCAGCCGGGCCACCATCGTGGTCGACTGGGAACTGCTGCAGTAACCTTGATTCCGTGAGGGGTGAGGCATAAGGAGCGAGGAGAAACAGCCTTAGGCTTTGCTTCGGGAATCATCTCACCCCCGGCCTGCTGCTACCTGCGGCGCTAACGAACTGAAAGATTAAGGAAACCTACTCATGAAACGCATTCTGCTTGCGGTGGCGGCACTGCTTGCCCTGACCGCAGTGGCCCAGGCCGAGGTCGTTAACCGCATCGCCGCCGTCGTCAACGACGAGATCATCACCACCTACCAGATCGACCAGGCCCTGGAAAGCCGCACCTCAGCTGCCGGGCGCCTCGACGAGCTCAGCGAAGAGCAGCGCCATGCCCTGAGCCTTGACGCTCTTGGCAAATTAATCGAGGAGGCCCTGGTTCAGCAGCGCGTTACAGAGCTGGGCCTGACGGTCAGCGACGATGAGATCGATGCGGCCATCGATGATGTGCAGCGCCAGAACAACCTGACCCGCAGCCAGCTCAAGGAGGCTCTCGAGGCCCAGGGCATGCCCTTTACAGTCTACCGGGACAACCTGGCTAAGCAGATCCAGCACTTCAAGCTGCTCGGCCGCGAGGTCAAGAGCAAGGTCGAGGTGACCAACCAGGAGCTGCGCGAGTACTTTCGCGAGCATATCGACGATTACCGTGAGGAGCCCTACCTGCGCCTGAGCCGCATCAGTTTTTTGCTTGGCGCCAAGGCCGGCGCGGCCAAAACCGAGCTGGTGCGCACTAAGGCCGAGGAGGCCCTGGTGCGGCTGCGCGCCGGCGAGGACTTTTACACCGTGCTGCTGGCCTATTCGGCCGATAAAAGCGCCGAGGGGGGCGACCTCGGCACCTTTGCCGAAGGCGAGCTGACCCCCTCCTTCGACCGTGCCGTGCGCGATCTGAACGAGGGCGAAATCAGCGAGCTGATCGCCACCCCCGAAGGCTTTCACATCCTCAAGGTCGAAGAAAAAAGCGCCGGCAAAATTCGCCAGTTCGACACCGTCAAGGACGAAATCACCAAGGCCATCAAGGATAAAAAGACCGAGGAAGGTTTCAAGGCCTGGGCCGCGGGCCTGAAAGAAAACGCCCATATCGACATCCGCCTCAAGTAGCCGTTTGTCACATATGGTTGCAGCCCCCCTGCCCCGCCGGAAAACCGGCGGGGCTTTTTTATGCCCGAAGCAGGATGCAGAATTGGTCTTAACCCCGCTCCTTGCCCCAGACCTTGTCGAGAAACTGGTCGCGGCCCGAGCCGTAGCGGTAGAATTTGTAGCGGATCGGGTTTTTGCGGTAATAATCCTGGTGATACTCCTCGGCCGGGTAGAAGGTCGAGGCGGGGGTGATTTCGGTGACGATCGGCCCGGGCAGCCGCCCCGATTTTGCGAGATTATCCTTCGATGCCTCGGCCTGCTGCCGCTGGTTTTCGTCGAGGTAGTAGATCCCCGAGCGGTACTGGCTGCCACGGTCGACGAACTGGCCGCCGCCGTCGGTGGGATCGATATTCATCCAGAAGACCTTGAGCAGCTCTTCATAGCTGACCCGGGCCGGGTCGAAGCTGATTTCCACCGCCTCGGTGTGGCCGGTTCGGCCGGCAGAGACCTCCTTGTAGCTCGGCTGAGCCTTCTCGCCCCCGGTGTAGCCCGAGATCGCCGCATGTACCCCGTCCAGCTTTTCGAAGGGGTGTTCCATGCACCAGAAACAACCGCCGGCGAAGATCGCCCGCTCCTGCCCGGAAGTCTTCTCGCTCATCCGCTGCCCCGGCGGTTCACCCCAGGCGCCGACCGCGCCCAGAGTCAGCAGCGCCAGCAGTATCGCGGTGAACCCTCTCATCGCTTCTCCTCCTTCTGTTCGACGAAGTCAAGGGAGGCCGAGTTGATGCAGTACCGCAGCCCCTGAGCCCCGGGGCCGTCGCTGAAGACGTGTCCGAGGTGGCCGCCGCAGCGGGGGCAATGGACCTCGGTGCGGCGCATGAACCAGCTGTCGTCGTTTTCTGTCGCCACGTTCTCATCGGCCACCGGCGCGGTAAAGCTCGGCCAGCCGGTCCCCGAATCGTACTTGGTGCTTGAGCTGAAAAGTTCCAGGCCGCAGGCTGCGCAGCGGTAGATGCCATGGTTGTGGTTGTTCCAGTACTTGCCGCTAAAGGCCCGTTCGGTCCCCTTCTCGCGCAGGATGTTGTACTGCTCGGGAGAGAGCTGTTTTTTCCACTCGTCCTGGGTTTTGACGATTTTTTCGGTCATGACATAGGTCCCCTTTTGGGCGGAGTAGACTTTCAGGGTGTGCTCTGCCGCAGCGGCTGTGCCGAAGCTCAGCAGCAGGGCTGCCAGCAGGCTGAAGAAAAGTGCGGGGTATCTCATCATTGCTCTCCTTGCGGTGTTGCCCGGAGATAGTCCAGTGTTTTACCTCTGTCGTCATTTTACCACCGGCTCCAGGGGTTTTGTTAGAGGGTAGGAGCAACATAGCAACGCGGCTTAAAGGGGGGATATCGGCCAGGTAAAGATTCGGTAAAGAGCGTCACGGGCCCTCATGCCGGCAGGATGAACCAGACCCGGGTTTCGCCGCCGGAGCTTTCGGCGCCGACCCTGCCGCCGTGGGCTTCGATCAGCTCCTTGACGATGGCAAGTCCAATGCCGGCGCCTCCGGCCTGGCGGGAGCGGGAGCGGTCGGTGCGGAAGAAACGTTCGAAAATAAACGGCAGGTCTTTTGCGGCGATCCCCTCGCCGCTATTGGCAATAATCACCCGGATACCCTGGGAAACGCCCTGGGTCGATACGCTGACCGTCCCTTGGGGCGGGGTGTACTTCCAGGCGTTTTCGATCAGGTTGCGCAGCGCCTGAAGCAGCTTGTCCCGATCGGCCTTCACTAGTTCTGACCCTGCGGCGAAGCTGGTTTGAACGCTGATCTGCTTGGCCTGAAAATTGGGCCCGTAGAGCGCAAGCATCTGCTCGATCAGTTCCTGCAGCAAGAGGGGCTGGCGGTGCAAAAAGGCCCTTGCGGCATCGGCCCTGGCGAGCTGCTGCAGATCCTCTACCAGGTGGACCAGGCGCAGGGTTTCCTCCTCGAGCATGCCGAAGGTCTCTTTTGAAGGGGGAACGACCTTGTCGCTCAGGGCCTCGAGGTAGCCGCGCAGGTTGGTCAAGGGCGTGCGCAGCTCGTGGGCGACATCGGCGACCATGGTCTTGCGCAGCTGCTCGAGCTGCTCAAGGCTGTCGGCCATGCGGTTGAAGGCCAGGCCCAGTTCGCCGATCTCGTCGGTGGAGCTGACCTCGACCCGCCCGGAAAAGCTCCCCGCGGCGAGCTCCCGGGTAATCGCTGTCATCTGTGAGAGGGGGCGCAGCACCCTGCGGGTCAGCAGGTAACTCAGCAGCAGGGCCAGGGCCAGGGCGGCCAGGCTCGCCCAGAGCAGGTAGCGGTGCACGGCGTCCAGAAACATCTGGTGGGTGTCGGTGGGCGAGACGTCGTACTTGTCCATCAGCACCATGAAGTAATCGGCTGCAAGCTGATCGATGGCCAGCCAGATGACCAGGATGATGACCCCGATCACCGGCAGGATGTTGACCAGCAGCAGTTTCCCGAGCAGGCGCAGCTTCATGCCTCGTCCTCATCGGCAAACCGGTAGCCGAACCCGCGCACGGTGAGGATGTAGCGGGGCCTTGAGGGGGTTGCCTCGATCTTCTGCCGCAGTTTGCCAATATGCACGTCAATGACCCGGTCGACGACCGTTTCGCCGTGCTGGTAGAAGTGGTTGAGCAGCTCTTCGCGGGAAAAGACCCGCCCCGGGGCGCGCATCAGGGCGTGCAGCAGCTTGTACTCGGCGGCCGTCAGCTCCACCGTTTGCCCGGCGAGGCTGACCCGGTGCTTCTGCGGGTCGAGCTGCAGCTCGCCGTAGCGCAGCACCTCTTCGTTTCGCGGCGCAGGCCGTGCCCGGCGCAGGATCGCCTTGACCCGTTCCACCAGCTCGCGGGGGCTGAAGGGCTTGACGACGTAATCGTCAGCTCCCAGCGAGAGCCCCAGCACCCGGTCGATCTCCTCTTCGCGGGCGGTGAGCATCAGGATAGGGACATCGGAGACCTTACGCAGCTCGCGGCAGATCTCCCAGCCGTCGACCTTGGGCAGCATCAGGTCGAGGATCACAAAGCCGGGGTTCTTGCGGCGAGCTGCCTCCAGTGCCTGCTCGCCGTCGTAAGCGGCCAGGGTTTTAAAGCCCTCGCGTTGCAGGTAGGTCGCAACCAGGGAGGAGGTGTTGGGGTCGTCCTCGACGATCAGGACCGGGCCGGCAAGGTCGCTTGGGTTCAATGTGGGGCCTCCGGGGGCAAGGGGTGGTATAGCGGAGTTTCGGCAAATAGATTAGAATTATAACAACAATTTTCCGATCAGAACTCACGGATACAGGTTTAATCCTGGCACTGGTTGTTGCGGCTCGGTATGCTGTTCTGGTTGCAAATCTGAATGGCCGATTGCTTCAGTCAAAAGAAAGACCGTAAAATATTTCTAGAACCGTCATTCCCGCGACGTTTTTGGGCGGGAATTTAGTTTTTAGAGACCAAAAAACTGGATCCCCGATAGAATCACTCGGGGATGACAATCATTGGGCGACGACATGGCCTAAGATCATGTTGATCAGAAAGGTATATTTCCACTATGGCCCTGCCACCGACCATCTACCGCGCCTCGATCCAGCTCTCGGATCTCGATCGCAACTGCTACGAGCATCTGCAGGTCACCGTCGCCCAGCATCCTTCGGAAAAACCCGAACGCCTGGTGGCGCGGCTGCTCGCCTACGCCCTCTGTTACCAGGAGGGGCTCGTCTTTACCAAGGGGATCTGCGCCGGCGACGAGCCCGACCTGTGGCTCAAGGGCCCCGACGGCCGGGTGCTGCTGTGGCTGGAGGTGGGGCTGCCCGAGGCTGAGCGCCTGGTCAAGGCGGCGCGCCATGCAGAGCAGGTGGTGCTCTTTGCCTGCGGCAGCGGCCGTTGGCGCTGGGAGGCCGCCCAGCTGGAGCGCCTGGCCCGGGTGAAGAATCTCAGCGTCTTCGGTCTCGAGCAGGAGTTTCTGGAGCAGCTCGTCACCCGCCTGAAGCGGGGCATCGACTGGACCCTCACCCGTACCGAGGGGACGCTCTATCTCACCCTGGCTGATGAAGGGCTCGAAGGCCCCCTTGACTTGCTTCTTGGGGAAAATCCTTCTCCCTTGAGGGGGTAGTTTGGGTCAAGGAGTGCAGCGACGGACCCAACAGATGGCCGGTTTTTAACCACCTGTTGGGGTTCTTCGTTCCTCAACCCAACCTACCCCTAGTGCCCGTTCATGCTGAGCTTGTCGAAGCATCATTTTATCCTCAGGTGTAGGCAGGGCCTTCGACAGGCTCAGGCCGAACGGAGAAATGGTGCAATGACGGCTCAAAGAATAGACCAATGATCAACCTCAGGATGACCCGGATCAGGACAAAATTCCTAGGAGGCTGTCCGACAATCCATGACCGGCTACAAACCCAGCTTTTCGGCCCATAGCTACGGCTATGAGCTCTCAAACGAGCCAAAATCTGTTCTCAAGCTTCTGGATTTTCGCTTCGGCCCTTATTGTCGGACAGCCTCCTGGGTGTTAAATCCCGAGTCATCCAGAGAAATCCTGAAGCTGAAAGAGGGTCTTGCCTTTAGCGCCCCTTACTTCCTATGGGTGCAGCTCAGATTTTTTGAAAAACTTATTCAAACCTACTGAATAGTTACGATTCGTTTTCTTTGCGGCTGTCCAAAACGGGACCCGAGGGTTTTGTCTTTGCCTCCAAGGAGAGGGGCAAATCAGCAGTGGGTTGTTTAGAGTAGCGGATCCTAGCGGGCCCAAACTGCCCCATCCCAATTGCAGTTGTCAGACTTCGGGCAGATAAGTTATGATAGTTCTTTGCTTTTTACGAGGACACCGTGATCCGACCACTCATTCTGACCATGGGCGATCCCACCGGGGTCGGTCCCGAGATCATCATCCAGGCCCTCGTCAACGGGGCCTTCGACGGCCTCTCCCGCCCCCTTCTGGTGGCAGGCGATGCGGGGGTGCTGCAGCGCGCCGCCGGCGTCCTGGGGGCCGAATGCACCATCTGCGAGACCGAAGGTCTTGCAAGCCACCGCCTTTCGGTTGCCGGGCGCACCCTGGAGCTCAAGGCCCTCTCCGCCCTGCCCTGCTCCGATCTGGCATACGGCCAGCCGACCCTGGACTGCGGCCGGGCGATGGTCGACTACATCGAGTGGGCCTGCGCCCGTTGCCTTTCCAAAGAGGCTGCGGGGATGGTCACCGCGCCGATCAACAAGGCGGCGATCAACGCCGCCGGTTACGAGTTTCCCGGTCACACCGAGCTGCTCGCCAAGCGCTGCGGCATCGACAAGGTGGTGATGATGCTCGCCGGCGAGCGCCTCAAGGTCTGCCTGGTCACCACCCACCTGGCGCTCAGCGAGGTGCCTAAGGCCCTTACCGGCGCCGAGATCTTAGAGACGATCCGCATCACCGACGCCAGCTTCAAACGTTTCTTTGCCCTCAAGCGGCCGCGTATCGCGGTGCTCGCCCTCAATCCCCATGCCGGCGAAGCGGGCCTGTTCGGCGACGAGGAGCAGCGGCTGATCGTCCCGGCCATTGATGCCGCCTGCCGTGAGGGCATCGCGGCCAGCGGCCCCCACAGCGCCGACACCCTCTTCCACTTCGCGGTGCGCGGCGCCTATGATGCGGTGGTCTGCATGTACCACGACCAGGGGCTGATTCCGCTTAAGCTGCTGCACTTCGAGGACGGCGTCAACGTCACCCTGGGGCTGCCCATCGTGCGCACAAGCGTCGATCACGGCACCGCCTACGATCTGGCCGGCACCGGCAAGGCGAGCGAAGCGAGTCTGGTCGCGGCGGTGCGGATGGCGGAAAAAATGGCGGAAAACCTGCCGTAGGGGCAGGTCTTGTGCCTGCCCGTGTTCGGGGGGGGGGCGCACAAGGGATACCCATCGCGAGCACCCACAAGGGGTGTCTAATGCGGGCACCCACAAGGGGCGCCCCTACAGGCCACCAATCTCCGGCAAAGGGGCGAGAAACCGTCTTCAGGATTTTGCGGTTTTCCCAATCACCAATCACCAGCAACCAATCACGGTCCTGCCATGCCCGACAAAATCGTCATCAAAGGTGCCTGCGAGCACAACCTGAAGAACATCGACCTGGAGATCCCCCGGGAGAAGCTGGTGGTGATTACCGGGGTTTCGGGCTCGGGCAAGTCGACCCTGGCCTTTGACACCATCTACGCCGAGGGACAGCGGCGTTACGTCGAGAGCCTCTCGGCCTACGCCCGGCAGTTTCTAGAGCAGATGGAGAAGCCCGACGTGGAGAGCATCGAGGGGCTTTCGCCGGCGATCTCCATCGAGCAGAAGACCACCTCGAAAAATCCCCGCTCCACCGTCGGCACGGTCACCGAGATCTACGACTACCTGCGACTGCTCTTTGCCCGGGTCGGCCGGGTTCACTGCTCGTCCTGCGGCAAGGAGATAGCCTCCCAGACCGTCGAGCAGATGGTCGACAGGATCATCGGCTATCCTGAAAAGACCCGCCTGCTGCTGCTGGCGCCTATCGTGCGCGGCCGCAAGGGCGAGTACCGCAAGGAGCTCAAGCAGCTGCAGGCCGACGGCTTCGTGCGGGTGCGTATCGACGGCCAGATGCACGAACTGGCCGAGCCGATCGAGCTGAACAAGAACAAGAAGCACACCATCGAGGTGGTGGTCGATCGGCTGATCGTCAAGGAAGGGATCGAAAGCCGCCTCGCCGACTCCCTGGAGACCGCCCTGCGCCTGGCCGAGGGGGTGGTGCAGGTCGAGGTGGTCGACGGGGCGAGCGAACTTTTCAGCGAGCACCATGCCTGCATCGATTGCGGCATCTCCTTCCCGGAGATCGCCCCGCGCATGTTCTCCTTCAATAACCCCTACGGGGCCTGCTCCGACTGCAGCGGCCTCGGTACCCGCCAGTATTTCGACCCCGAGGCGGTGGTGCCCAACCCCTCCCTGTCGCTGCGCGAGGGGGCCATCGCCCCCTGGGAGAGCCGCACCGGGGTCTACTACCAGCAGCTGCTCGAGGCGCTGGGCGAGCACTTCAAGTTTGATGTCCGCACCCCCTTTGCCAAACTACCGCAGAAGGTGAGCGACACCCTGCTGCACGGCTCGGGCAAGGACAAGGTGCGCTTCTTTTTCGACCAGGGGGGGCGGCGCCACTTCTACGAAAAGCCCTTCGAGGGGGTGATCCCCAATCTCGAGCGGCGCTACCGTGAGACCGATTCTGACACGGTGCGCGAGGGCCTCGAGCGCTTCATGAACATCATGCCCTGCCCCAGCTGTGGCGGCGCGCGGCTGAGGCCCGAGTCGCTTTGCGTGCGGGTCGGCAGTCGCAACATCTGCGAGGTGACGGCCCTGTCCATCGTCGAGGCCGAAAAGTTCTTCTCGCAGCTCGAGTTCAGCGCCAAGGAGGCCGAGATCGCCCGGCGGGTGCTCAAGGAGATCTGCGAGCGGCTTTCTTTTTTGACCCATGTGGGCCTCGATTACCTGACCCTCAACCGCACCTCGGGGACCCTCTCCGGCGGCGAGGGGCAGCGCATCCGCCTGGCCACCCAGGTCGGCTCATCGCTGGTCGGGGTGCTTTACATCCTCGACGAGCCTTCGATCGGCTTGCACCAGCGCGATAACCGGCGCCTGCTCGAAACCCTCAAGCGCCTGCGCGACCTGGGCAACACGGTGCTGGTGGTCGAACACGACGAGGAGACGATCCTCGAGGCCGATCACGTCATCGACATGGGGCCTGCCGCCGGAATCCACGGCGGCGAGGTGGTCTCCCAGGGGACGCCCAAGCAGATCCTTGCCGACCCTGCATCGCTGACCGGGCGCTATATGTCTGGGGAGCTGAGCATCGCCCTGCCCGCCGAGCGCAGGGCCAGCGAGCGGTTTCTGAGCATCCGAGGCGCCCGCGAGAACAACCTGCAGGGGGTCGACGTGGACATCCCCCTGGGGGTAATGAGCTGCGTCACCGGGGTTTCGGGCTCGGGCAAGTCAACGTTGGTCATCGACACCCTCTACAAGGCCCTCGCTCAGCGCCTGCACCGCAGCCGCGAGCGCGCCGGTCGGGTCGACGACATCCTCGGGCTCGACCTGCTCGACAAGGTCATCGACATCGACCAGTCGCCCATCGGCCGCACCCCCCGCTCCAACCCGGCGACCTACACCGGGGTCTTTACCGACATCCGCGACCTCTTCGCCCAGCTGCCCGAGGCCAAGGTGCGCGGCTACAAGCCGGGGCGCTTTTCCTTCAACGTCAAGGGCGGGCGCTGCGAGGCCTGCCAGGGCGACGGCATCCTGCGCATCGAAATGCACTTTCTGCCCGATGTCTATGTGCCCTGCGAGATCTGCAAAGGAGCCCGCTACAGCCGCGAGACCCTCGAGGTGCGCTACAAGGGCAAGAGCATCGCCGAGGTGCTCGACATGACCGTCAACCAGGGGGCCGCCTTTCTCGAGAACATTCCGCGGATCCGCAACAAGCTCGAAACCCTGCGCGAGGTGGGGCTGGGCTACATCAAGCTCGGCCAGAGCGCCACCACCCTCTCCGGCGGCGAGGCCCAACGGGTCAAGCTGGCCAAGGAGCTGGGCAAGCGCGCCACCGGCCGCACCATCTACATCCTCGACGAGCCGACCACCGGGCTGCATTTTGCTGATATCCAGAAGCTGCTCGACGTGCTGCAGCGCATCGTCGAGGCGGGCAACACGGTGGTGATCATTGAGCACAACCTCGATGTCATCAAGACCGCCGATTACCTCATCGATCTCGGCCCCGAAGGGGGCAGCCGCGGCGGCCAGCTGATCGTCTGCGGCACGCCCGAAGAGGTGGCCCGCTGCAGCGCTTCGGTCACCGGGCGCTATCTGCGGCCCTACCTGAATCTTTGATGGCTGTTTTTAACCTGACCCCCTGGGTTCTGACCGGGCAATAACGCAAGTCATTGACCTGCCTAAGCATTCAATAAATCACCGACGAACCTGTGGGTGCGCCTCAGATTTTTCGAAACACTTATTCAGGCCAAGCACTTACACTCCTTATCCACCCCGCTCCCGCGGATCTGGGTTAATTGGCTATCAGCCCAATGCCACATCAAGAATCATCATCACCGAAAAACCGGCCATAGTTGACATAGTGACCAGATCGATATTTTCATAGATTCGCTGAGATTCAGGGATCAGTTCTTCCACCACGACAAAAATCATCGCCCCGGCTGCAAAGCCGAGCATTGAATCCAGATGTCTCGGATTAATCGTCCTTTTGAAAAAGACCAGTGCCGCACCCGCAGCAGTTATTCCCCAGGTGAAAAGAGTGGAAAAAAAGCCTGCGTAACAGGATTGAATTGTTGAATGAAATCGATCATTTGTTCTGCTCCAGTGCCGTTGAATACGTAAAAGAGTCTGACGGGGTGAAGTGGCATATCTGATCACAGACACAGTCAGTCGTAGCATATAGGCGTTGAACCGGAAGGTTCGTGTCTTCCCCTTGTCCGTTGCGGGGGAGGGCATCCTCACAACCCACGACATAAACTAGTTTTCATCCGGAGACGGCCCATTTCCGCAATCCCGGCGTCAATCTGTGGCTTTGCTTGTGCGACGTGCCAAGTAAGTCTCCGCGCAAGCCCCCGATATTGTTTACCTTTTGGAAGAACTCGTTTCCTATATGAAAACGGCCCTAGGGGGCTATCCGACAATAAGGACCGAAGCGAAAATCCAGAAGCTTGAGAACAGAATATTGGCTCGTTTGAGAGCTCATAGCCGAAGCTATGGGCCGAAAAGGAGCCGAAAAGGAGCCGAAATATGGGCCAAGCAGCTGGGTTTGTAGCCGGTCATCGATTGTCGGACAGCCTCCTGGTTCCATCCATAGATTTCGGATGGAAACAAACTAAATCCAAACGGAAACGGATAGGGCCATTCGTCGTTTTCTGGGGGTATATGGATGGCGCCAGGCTAGGTGGAAATTCTCAGAAGGCAGGGATTGTGAAAAGCGCTGAAAGTCTGCTGGAAAACATTTCGACACAACAAATAAGACGGCCTTGCGAGTTCAAACTGGCCGTTTTTTAATCTGTAGGTTTGGCGGGTTTCGAGGAAGTTGGCGAAAACGTCTTTGGGGATAATAAGCGTGGGAAGTCATCTAATTTCTAGTACAGCCGGGCGGAAGTCTTGCGTCGGATCGAGGGTGCCGATGCGCCCGACCCGCAAGGCGCGAGAAGGGCGAATATTGAGCCATATTCAACCGC
>CALZIZ010000004.1:0-570 GCA_945787465.1 uncultured Desulfuromonadales bacterium | reverse complement strand
CTTTTCGGCCCATAGCTACGGCTATGAGCTCTCAAACGACCCAAAATCTGTTCTCAAACTTCTGGATTTTCGCTTCGGCCCTATTATCGGACAGCCTCCAAGTGGCCATCCGAAAACTCCGGATGGCCACTAAATTGGTGTCTGAATTTGAAAAGGCCCTTTTCAGGAAAGGAACTATTTATAAATGCCGGCCCCGGCGAATAATCTGGTTCCTGGAATACGATAGAGGTAGGTTTCCTTCAGCGAGGCAGCGGTTTCGTGGGGCTTCGGCCACATGTATTCAACCCAGCCTTCCCCATTGGTTCTGGCCAGTTCCACAAATTCCAGGAACAGCATTTTGGGATTTTCCAGGTTCTTGTCAGAGACACTCAGGAGATTATCCATGCGGGTCAAGCCGGGTTTAAACGGGTGTGCCAGCATTTTTCCATCCAGGTTCATCAAGAACACATAGCTGTCCTTCCAGACGAATTTGCCATCTTTTTTTGAAATCTCGGCAATCCCGGCTTCTTGGTCTTCAAGGAGCATTTTCGCAGCCAGATTGACCTGAGTCATGCATTCCTCCTTCGTTGC
>CALZIZ010000003.1 GCA_945787465.1 uncultured Desulfuromonadales bacterium | reverse complement strand
TCGGCGGCCAGGGGCAGTTCGACGTAATCCTTTTCGGAGATATCCTCGAGGATGGTGCGCAGGCTCTTTTTCACTGTCTGTGGGGTGATGCCGTGCTCGGCGTTGTAGTCGAGCTGGGCGACGCGGCGGCGTTCGGTTTCGTCGAGGCAGGCCTGCATCGACTTGGTGATGCGGTCGGCGTACATGATGACCCGGCCGTCGACGTTACGGGCGGCGCGGCCGCAGGTCTGGATCAGAGAGCGGGTGCTGCGCAGAAAGCCTTCCTTGTCGGCATCGAGGATCGCCACCAGGGAGACCTCGGGGATGTCAAGGCCTTCACGCAGCAGGTTGATGCCGACCAGCACGTCGAACTCGCCCTTGCGCAGGTCGCGAAGGATCTCCATCCGTTCGACGGTGTGGATGTCCGAATGCAGGTAGCGCACCCGGATCCCCAACTCTTCCAGATAGCCGGTCAGATCTTCGGACATGCGCTTGGTCAGGGTGGTCACCAGAATACGGTCGCCCTTGGCGATGGTGGCGCGCAGCTCGTGGATCAGGTCGTCGACCTGCTCCCTGGCCGGGCGCACCTCGATGGGCGGGTCAAGCAGGCCGGTGGGCCGGACGATCTGCTCGACGATCACCCCGCCGGCCTTGTTCAGCTCATAGTCCGCCGGGGTGGCCGAGACGTAAACGGTCTGCACCCCTTTGCCCTCGAATTCCTCGAACATCAGCGGTCGGTTATCCAGCGCTGAGGGCATGCGAAAGCCGTAGTTGACCAGGGTCTCCTTGCGCGAGCGGTCGCCGCGGTACATGGCGCCGATCTGGGAGACGGTGACATGGCTTTCGTCGATAAAGAGCAGGGCGTCTTTGGGAAAGTAGTCGAAGAGGGTCGCCGGCGGCTCCCCGACCTGGCGCCCGTCGAGGAAGCGCGAGTAGTTTTCGATCCCCTGGCAGTAGCCCATCTCCTCCATCATCTCGATGTCGAACAGGGTGCGCTGCTCGATGCGCTGGGCCTCGAGCAGCATGTTGCGCTCGCGAAAGTACTGGATGCGCAGCTGCAGCTCGTCCTGGATCTCCTTGATCGCCCGCTCGAGGGTCGGCTTGGTGGCCACGTAGTGGCTGGCGGGAAAGATCGCGGTGCGCTCGAGGCGGTCGATCACCTTGCCCCGCAGGGGGTCGATCTCGGAGATCGTCTCGATCTCGTCGCCGAAGAACTCGATGCGCAGCGCCCGGTCCTCCTCGTAGGCCGGAAAGATTTCCACGGTGTCCCCCCGCACCCGGAAGGTGCCGCGGTGAAAATCAACGTCGTTGCGCTCGTACTGGATTTCCACCAGGTTCTTGAGCAGCTGGTTGCGGTCGAGTTCGAGCCCCTCCTCGAGGTTGACCAGCATGCCGTAGTAGGCCTCGGGCGAGCCGAGGCCGTAGATACAGGAGACCGAGGCGACGATGATCACGTCATGCCGCGAGAGCAGGCTGCGGGTCGCGCTGTGGCGCAGCTTGTCGATCTCCTCGTTGATCGACGAATCCTTTTCGATGAAGGTGTCGCTGACCGGAACATAGGCCTCGGGCTGGTAGTAGTCGTAGTAGGAGACGAAATACTCCACGGCGTTGTTGGGAAAGAGCTCCTTGAACTCGCCGTAGAGCTGGGCGGCCAGGGTCTTGTTGTGGGCCAGCACCAGGGCCGGCCGCTGCACCTCGGCGACCACGTTGGCCATGGTGAAGGTCTTGCCGCTGCCGGTGACGCCGAGCAGCACCTGGTGATGGTCATTTCGCCGAATGCCCTCGACGAGCTCCCGGATCGCCTGGGGCTGGTCGCCGCGGGGCTGGTATTCGGATTTGAGTACGAATTTGGCCATATAAATCCTTATTCATGCCACAGAGGACACAGAGAACACAGAGTTTACAGAACCATTTTAACGAAAAAAGAAAAGAGCGCAGCAGGACCACTCCTTCCGCGCTCTTATAGACTTTAAAACTTCGGTTTTCTCGGTGAGGTCTGTGTTCTCTGTGGCAAATTTTATTATTTCAGCTTCCAGCTCGTCCCCTTTACACCGTCGAGCAGCTCGATCCCCTTTGCGGCGAGTTCGTCGCGGATCTCGTCGGAGCGGGCGAAGTCCTTGTCCTGGCGAGCCTGCTTGCGCTCGGCGATGAATTGCTCGATCTGCTCGGCGGTGATGTCGAGGCTTTTCAGCCCCGCAAGCTTCTGCTTCTCAAGCCAGGCCGCGGGTTCGGAGCCGAACAGGCCGAGGACCCCGCCGAGCTTAAGCAGGCCCTGATGCAGCGCCCGCACCGCGGCGACCTTGTCGGCCTTCTTGCGGAACTTCTTCTCGCCGATCAGCCGGTTCATGGTTCGCACCCCGTCGAAGAGGTGGCCGATGGCCAGGGCGCTGTTGAAATCGTCGTCCATCGCCTCGCGGAAGCGGGCCTCGAGCTGGGCGCCTTCTTCTGCAGCCACATCCGACTCGGCGCAGCCCTCCACCGCCTCGGCCGCCGCCTGCAGCCCCTCGTAGAAGCGGCTCAGCCCCTGCCGGGCCTCTTTGAGGTTCTGGTCGGAGAAGTCGATGGGCGAGCGGTAGTGGGCGGTGAGAATGAAGAAGCGCACCACCTCGGGGTCGTACTGCTCGAGTATATCGCGAATGGTGAAGAAGTTGCCCAGGGACTTGGACATCTTTTCCTGGTTGACGTTGACAAAGCCGTTGTGCAGCCAGTACTTGACGAAGGGCTTGCCCGTAGCCCCCTCGCTCTGGGCGATCTCGTTCTCGTGGTGGGGAAAGACCAGGTCCTTGCCGCCGCCGTGGATGTCGAAGGACTCGCCCAGGTACTCCATGCTCATCGCCGAGCATTCGATGTGCCAGCCGGGGCGCCCCGGGCCCCAGGGCGACTCCCAGGAGGGCTCGCCGGGTTTGGCGGCCTTCCAGAGGGCGAAATCCATCGGGTTGCGCTTCTGCTCGCCGGGGGCAATGCGGGCACCGGCCTGCATTTCTTCCATGTTGCGCCCCGAGAGCTTGAGGTAGCCGTCGAACTTCTCCACCGCGTAATAGACATCGCCGCCCGACGCGTAGGCCAGGCCTCGTTCGATGAGCTTTTCGACGATGGCGATAATCTGGGGGATGTGCTCGGTCGCCTTGGGCTGGCAGGTCGGCAGGTCGAGGCCCAGCGCCGCCATATCGGTATCGAAGGCACGGATGAACTCTTCGGCCAGCTCCTGGCTGTCGATGGCGCGCTCGTTGGCCCGGTTGATGATCTTGTCGTCGACGTCGGTGTAGTTGCGCACGTAATTGACCTCGTACCCGGCGAAGCGCAGGTAGCGGTAGATCACGTCGAAGACGATGTTCGCCCGGGCATGGCCGATGTGGCAGTAATCGTAGACGGTGACACCGCAGACGTACATCCCCACCTTGCCGGGGGTCAGTGGCTGGAATTCTTGCTTGGCGCCGTTGAGGGTATTGTAAACACGCAGGGTCATGGTCTCGGTTTCTCCTTGTTATTCATGTCGCGCGGCGCGGTGGTGCGCGAATGGCAACTCATAGTCGTCTTGGTTTTTGATTGCCAAAAGGCTTTTTTGCCACCCGTTCGCTTCGCTCACTAGAGGACACAGAGCCCACAGAGGCAAACCTATAATCGAAAGGCCCTCTCTGTGAACTCTGTGCTCTCTGTGGCAAATGCTTTTGGCCTTGGGGGCCCTGTCTCATATAGTTAACGGCTCTTGCCTCGGCCCCTGGCCAGGGCCACAACCGCCTCGGGGATCTGTTCGAGGGGCAGCTCCTGCTGCACCGCGTTGCGGGCCACCGCAGCCCCCGGCATGCCGTACACCGCGCAGCTTTCCTTGTCCTGAGCGATATTATAGCTGCCCTGTTTCTTGAGAGCGACCATCCCTGCGGCGCCGTCCTGGCCCATGCCGCTGAGCAGCACGGCAATCACCGACGAGGCCCCTCCGACGGCCAGGGAGTGGTAGAGCACGTCCACCGAGGGGCGGCAGCTGTTGACCGGCAGCGAGTCGCACAGGTGAACCCGCCCCTCCCAGAGCTGCATGTGCAAATCATCAGGCGCTACCAGAACCACACCGCTTTCGGGGACATCCCCCTCGCAGGCCACACGTACGCGGTAGGGGCTCTCCCGGTCGAGCCAGGTTGCGAACCCAGCGCCGAAGCCCCTGGCGATGTGCTGAACCACCAGCACCTGCAACCCAAGGCTCAGGGGGATGGTCTGGAGCAGCTGCAACACCGCCTTGGGGCCTCCGGTGGAGGCACCGACGGCGAGCAGGGTGCGCGGGCCGTTGGGCGCAACGGCGGTTTTTTGCACCACCGGCTGACGGTAACCGCGAAAATGGTGCATCACCGGAACCCTGGCGAGCAACCGCACCTTCTCCACCAGGGGTCCGATGAAGGACTGGCCCGCCTGCAGGCCCCCTGCGGGCTTGGGCATGACGTCAAGGGCGCCTAGCTTGATCGCCTGGAAGGCGCATTTGCTGTCCTTCGGGTCGACGTTACCCGAAAGAACCAGGATCGGCGTCGGCCGCCGGGCCATGATTTCGCGCACCGCCGTCAGCCCGTCCATCACCGGCATGACCACGTCCATGATCACCAGATCCGGTTCGAGTTCCAGCGTCTTGTCCACAGCGTCCCGGCCGTTGCAGGCCTCGCCGACCACCGACATGTCGGGTTGGCGGGAAAGAATCTCCCGCAGCAGCATCCGCACCAGCCGGGCGTCATCGGCTATCAGCACCTTGATCATCGCGTTTTTCAACCTTCTATGTGATGCGGCCCCGGGGTCTCAACCGATCAGGGTGCGCACCGTATCGACCAGCTTGCCCTGGTCGAAGCTGCTTTTGACAATATAGGCCTGGGCCCCGACCTCGAGCCCCTTGCGCCGGTCTTCGTCCGAAGACCGGGAGGAGACGACCACCACCGGCAACTGGGCGGTGCGCTCATCCTGGCGCATTTGCCGGGTCAGTTCAAAGCCGTCCATTTCGGGCATCTCGATATCGGTCACAACCAGGTCATAATGACCGGCATCGAGCTTTGCCAGGGCCTCGACCCCCGAAATTGCAACCTCGACCTCATACTGGTGGGCCTCTAGGATGTTTTTCTCCATGGTCCGGGTGGTGATCGAGTCGTCGACCACCAGCACCCTGCCACGGCTCGCCTGTTCCTTGCGGGTTTCGAGTTCGCGACGCAGGCGGGGCCCGAGGCTTGCGCCGCGGGCCTCGTAGAGATCGGGAACCGAAAGGATCAGCGCCGGTGTGCCGTCGGCAAGCAGAGTCGCCCCGGAGAAAAACTGCAGGCTCTTGAGCTGGTCCCCCAGTTTCTTGACCAGCAGCTCGCGGGTTCCCAGGGAGCGCGAGACCAAAAAAGCCCGGGCCTGGCCGCCGAAGCTGATCACCACCGCCGTCATCCGGCGGGCCCAGGTCTGCTCCCGGGCGCTCTCCAGGCCGAGAATATCCTGCAATGCCACCAGCGGCACCATGCGCCCCTGGCTGCGAATCACCTCGCGGCCGCCCTCGCTGAACAGCTCATCCTCGGCAAGGCCCAGCACCTCGACCACATAATGCAGGGGGATTCCGTAGGTTTCCCCTTCGCATTCGACCAGCAGCCCGGCAATGACCGCCATGGTCAAAGGCAGGCGCAGCACCATCTCGGTGCCCCGCCCCGGAGTGGAGAGGATGGCCAGGTTGCCCTTGACCTGGTCCATGGTGCTTTTGACCACATCCATGCCGACCCCCCGGCCCGAAACATCGGTGATGTAGTCGCGGGTGGAAAAACCGGGCCTCATGATCAGATGCACCGCCTCCTCATCGCTCATCGCTGCCGCTTCGTCGGCGCTGATCAGCCCCCCCCGGATGGCGGCTTCACGAACCGTATCCGCTCGAATGCCCCGGCCGTCATCACGCAGGCAGATAACCGCCAGCCCGCCTTCGTAGCGGGCCTGCAACTCGATGCGCCCCACCTGAGGCTTGCCGGCGCGGCTGCGCTCCGCAGCCGATTCGATGCCGTGATCCACCGCATTGCGCACCATGTGCAGCAGCATCGGCTTTACCGCGTCGAGCATCCCCCGGTCGAGTTCCACGTCCTGGCCGGAGATAACCAGCTCGACGGGCTTCTGGTGTTCCTTTCCCAGGTCACGGGCCATGCGCGGCAGGTCCTCGGTGATTGTCGCCAGGGGCAGCAACCGCAGTTCCAGGGCCTGAGAGTGCAGTGAGCCGAGCAGCTGCTGCAAGACAACAAGATCCTGCTCCAGGTCGTTGCCCAGGACGCAAAAACCATCCAGCAGAGCTTTGGTCTCGGGGTAAGCCGGCTGCCCCCTGAGCCCCTGGGACAGGGGCTCGAGGGTCGAGGTCAACTCCCTGAGCCGTTCGGCCTGGCCGGTAAGCCCCCCGTGCACCGCCAGCAGTTCGCCGAGCAGATTGGCCAGGCGGTCGAGGCGAGCGACACTGGTGCGCACCGTGCCCCGCCTCGGGGGCGCAGGCCTCTCCCGCGGCTCCTCTGCGGCAGGCTTGGGTGCGAGCCCATCCAGGGTGGCGACCAGGCGTTGCAGCAGTTCACCGCTCTCGAGGGCCCCCTGAATCTGCGCTTCGAGTTCATCGGTCGCCTTGAGGGCCTGGTCCAGCAGTTCGCTGGTCAGCTTGTACGGATCCTTATCGACCCCGGCCAGCAAATCCTCAAGGGCGTGGGCCCTGCCGGCGATGCCTTCCAGGCCGAAAACCTGGGCCGAACCCTTGAGGTTGTGGGCCCGGCGCAGACACTCCTGGTGGGTGTCGGCTGCAAAGCCGTCCTGTTCAAGGCTCAACAGGGCCCGGCGGATATCCCGGATATGATCGGATGCGTCCTCGACAAAGGTCTCGAGAAACTGCTCGGCCTTCACCCTAGTCCCTCTCCTCCACCAAGGCGCGCAGACGCTCGGCCAGGTCATTGAGTTCGGCGATGGCCTGGGCCGTCTCGCCTGCCGAATCGGCGACCTGGGCGGCCACGTCCCTGACCTCGGCAATGGTCTCGGCCATCTGTTCGCTGGCCGAGGTCTGCTGCTGGGTCGAAACCTTGATCTCCTTGGCGGCCCGGGTGGTCTGGCCGACCATGTGGATGATATGCTGCAGGCCTTCGGAAATCTTCGTCACCAGAGTGCTGGCATGGTCGACCCCCTTGGTCCCTTCTTCGGTGAGCATGATGGTCTTGTGGGTCGCCTTCTGGATCTCCTCGATCAGCTGGTTGATTTGCCTGGTCGCCGCCGCGGTACGCTCGGCGAGCCGCTGGACCTCGGTGGCAACCACCGAAAAGCGCTTGCCCGCCTCGCCGGCACCGGCCGCCTCGATGGCCGCGTTAAGGGCCAGCAGGTTGGTCTGGTCCGAGATCTCGTCGATGATGTCGACAATCCCGCCGATCTCCTTGGAGTTTTCCCCCAGCCCGAGCATGGCGCTGGAAATCGACTGGACCCGTTCCTTGAGCAGGGTCATGCCGCCGATGGCGTCTTCGACCCCGCGCATTCCCTCGTTGCTGGCGGCGTTGGCCTTTTCCGCAAGGGTTTCGACGCTCAGGGCGTTTTCGGCGACCTGCTTGGCGGTGACCGCGATCTCTTCGGAGGTGGTGGTCGCCTCCTGCACCGCCGAGGCCTGCTGGTTGGCGCCGGAAGACTGCTGCGCCGAAATCGCCATGATCTCGTTGCTGCTGGTCGAAAGCTGCTGAATCGCCTCCTTGACGCTGTCGAGGAGCCGCTGGCTCATCTCGATCTCATCCTTGAGGCTCTTGACGATCACCTGGGTCATCTTGTTGAAGGCCTGGCCGAGCTTGCCGATTTCGTCATCGGATTTGATCTCGATGGTTTCGTCGAGCTGCCCGTCGGCGATGCGGTTGGCGACCTCGGTCACCCGCTTCAGCGGCCGGGTCACCCGGTAGACCACCACGTAGATGGTCACCGAAGCGGCCACCAGCATGAGCAGCATGGAGATCAGCACGCTCTGGCGCATCGTGGCGATGGTTTCCTCGGTGTCCTTGATGGAGAAACCGATGCGGAAGCCTCCCCAGTGCTCGCCCTTGACGTAGACCGGGGCGGTGATGTCCCACATGGTCTCGCCGGTGTCGCGCTGGTAGATCTGCCGCAGCGCCTGTTTGCCGTCGCTACCGTCGTAGCGGGCGGCGGCAAGGCCGGTGGGATCGTTGAAGATACGCTTGGTACGGTTGCCGACTGTATCTCTGAGGGGATCGCCGGTCAGCGGGCTGCTATAGCGGGTGTTGTGGGTCGGCAGGTAACCGTTGCGGTCGACCAGCACCGCGAACTCGACCATTTTGTCCTCTTCCAGAAAGGTATCCTGAAAGGTCAGGATCTTCTCATCGAGGTACTCGTCGTAGGCGGTGCGATACTTGGGGATAGACGCCCCGGCCAGGGGTCCCGTGGTGATCTTGCGGTAATCGGCATCGAAGATCTGCTCCCGGCTCAGAACCCCGCCGTCGATGGCATCCTCGAGAATCCGCTCCATCGCCTTGCCCCCGACCAGGGCCAGGCTTCTGGCCTTGGTCAGCATCATCGCCTTGATGGCCTCGCTGCGCTGGCTGACGAACAGGGAGGAAAAGCCTCCCATGATCAGCGCCAGCACGACAATCAACGGAACAACGATCTTTGAGGAAAGATGGTTCTGGTACCAACCGAGCATGGTCACCCCCTAAAAAAAAGCAACAGCGGCTATTCGCCCCCGAAATCGACAGTAAATTCAGGCCGCGAAAGTATGTAATCGAGATTCAATACCACCAGCAGCCCCTGATCGGAGCGGACCTGGCCGGCCAGCGCCTCACGCGGCACCCCGCCGAGCCCCGGGGTCGCAGGCGCCAGGGCCTTGGTGTCGAGGCGCCGAATCCCCTCTACGGTCTCGACATAAAGGGCCGTGGTCAAACCGGCGGCGGCCACCACCACCAGCCTGCCCGTCGGTTGCAGTTCAGCGGCGGGCAGGCCGAAGAAGTGGCGCAAATCGCTCACCGCGACGATCTCACCGCGCAGATTGATGATCCCCCGGATCGGCTCGCGAACCAGCGGCACCGCCACGATGTGCGGAATCCGCACCACCTCCCGGGCCATCCGGGCGGGCACCGCAAAGGCCTCTTTGCCCAGGCGGAAAACCAGGTACGACTCGGTTTCCCCGGCGCTCTGCTGAAGTGGGCTGTCCAGGCTCTGCCAATACTCCTGGCGGATCTGCTGGAGGGTCTCGGCGATTTCCGTCCCGCTGCCCGGCTGCTGTTTTTTACTGCTCACCGCCTCACCTCATCTCCAAAAAACTACGAAATTATAACCAAAACAAAGGCTGAGATTGCCACCAAGGCACCAAGGCACCAAGCGAAAACACAAAGAATTCTCTGATGTGTTGAGGGGGCTTATCCAAGAATTGTCACCCTGGTTTCGAAATATCCAGCATTTCCTCCGCGTCTTGTATGGTGTTTTCAGGGGGGCAGGCCCCACTCTAACAACTTCAGTCCGTTCGGCCTGAGCTTGTCGAAGGCTTTGGAAACCTCTGGCAAACCGATGCTTCGGCAAGCTCAGCATGAACGGCAAAAAAAAAGGTTTTTCGCTCTTCTTGGTGTCTTGGCGCCTTGGTGGCCAATAAATCTTGTGACCTTTGTTTGGGACATAGTGCCGAAAAACGCGGATACAAAATTACAGCTCTCCCGTTTCCAGACTTTGCAGATCCTCCCGGCAGACCTCGAGAAACACCTCTCTCGACAATCCCCCCGAGTGGGGGACCGCTGACTCTTCGGGCATTTTTTCCAGCAGCCCGAGAACGTTGCGCAGCTCACGCCGGGCCTCCCGGTCTCTGCCGGCGCGGGCGAAGATACGCCCCAGCTGGTAGTGGGGCATGATGAAATCCATGTCCAGAAGCAGGGCCTTGCGGTATTCTTCAAGGGCCTGCTCCTGTTCCTCGTGAATCTGATAAATCATGCCGCGCAGAAAATAGGCTTCAGCGCACAGGTCATCTTCGTCCAGGGCCTTGCTGCAGCAATCAAGAGCCTCGTCGTACCGGGCCTGGTTGGCGAGCACAAAGCCCTTGCCCACCAGTGCCCCCACATGCCCCGGCTCTTGCGCAAGCAGGCCCTCGAAGCCACTAAGGGCCGCGCCGAATTCCTCCCGGTCAAAGGCATTCATGGCCTGCCGATAGACCTCCATTGGCCCTGAAGGCGGAGTTTCTGCAGGCTGCGGGTTGGCAACCGGCACAACGGCCTGTACGGGCGTCCTTGCGGCAGGTGGCTCTACGGGGGCTGACCGCGCAGGCTCCGCCTGCTTCGGGCTGAGTTGATACAAAAAGCCTCCCGAGCGGGCGATGCGAACAAACTCGTCGGAGATCCCCAGCAGGGTTTCGGCGTGGCCAAGAAACAGATAGCCCTCCGGGCGCAGACACCGGGCCAGGCGCGCCACGATCTGCCGCGTCGTTTCGGGGCGAAAATAGATCATGACGTTGCGACAGAAAGCCATGTCGAGCGCATCGGGATAACTGTCGGTCTGCAGGTTCAGGTAACCGAACTGGACCCGCTCGCGGATCGCCGCCTCAAGCCGAAAAGACTTCCCCTCGGGTCGAAAATACCGCTTCAGCATGCGCGGTTCGGCCAGGCGTACCGAACGGGCGCTGAACAGGCCCTCGCGGGCCTTTTTGAGCACCTGCTTGTTGATGTCGGTGGCCAGGATCTGTACATCCCAGTCGGCCAGCTGGGGAAAATTCTCGGCCAGGACCAGGGCCAGGGTGTATGCCTCCTCGCCGCTGGAGCAACCGGCCGACCAGATGCGCAGGGTGCGCGAGGCGCGGTTGCGGGTAATGGCCTCGGGGATGAGCTGCGAAACCAGCGCCTCGAAATGGGGCAGGTAACGAAAAAAGTAAGTTTCGCCGATGGTCAGCAGCCCGAGCAGTTTGGCGAGTTCGCGACGGATCTCTCCGTACCTCTCCAGGTAGCTGAAGTAGCCTAGGTAGCTGTCGATCCCCAGGGCGCGCATTCGGCGCTGCAGCCCCCGCTCCAGCACCCGGATGTTGCGCTGGTCAAAATGCAGGCCGCTGTGGCGATGCAGGTAGTCCTGAAACAGTCCCAGGGCCTCCTCATCCAGGGGCAAGCGGGCCTGGAGAGCACCGGAATTGCGCCGTTGCTCCAGCAGAGCGAGATCCTCGAGCAGGCGCTGCTCGTCGAGGGGCAGGGCCAGAAAATCGAAGGCATCGAGCAGCTCATATTCAAGTGCCGCCTCGCTGGAGATGACGATCACCGGCAGTCCCCTGTTGGCCCGGTTGCTCAGCAGCCGCCGCAGCACCTGCATGCCCTCAGCTTCGGCGGCGCCAATCTCCAGGATCACCGCATCGGGGGCAAGCCTCTGCACCGCGACCAGCGGCTTTTCCCCCACTTCGACGCAGTCCACCCGGTAACCGGCGCCGCCGAGCATTGCGCTCAGGCGACGACAGAGTCCTTGTTCCCCCTCGATCAGCAGAACACTGAAGCGACTCTCCATAACACCTATAGATTCTGCAACCTTCCGTGGTTGCCTGGCTGTTTAAGCTTTTTTGGCCCAGGAATCCCGCAGGGTGACCGTGCGGTTGAAAACCGGCCGGCCCGGCTGGGAGCTCTTGCCATCCAGGCAGAAATACCCCAGGCGTTCAAACTGGTAGGGGCTGCCCGAGTCTGCCTCAACAAGGCCCGGCTCGAGCTGGCAGTCGCTCAGCAGCTCGAGGGAGCCGGGGTTGAGGTGCTCCCGGTAATCCTTGTCCTTGTCCCCGGCCGGATTAGCGGTGGCGAAGAGCCGGTCGTAGAGCCGCACCTGCGCCGGAAGTGCATGCCGGGCCGAAACCCAGTGAATGGTCCCCTTGACCTTGCGACCGTCGGCGGCGCTGCCGCCCCGGGTTTCGGGGTCGTAGCTGCAGCGCAGCTCGATCACTTGCCCCAGCTCGTTCTTGATCACCTTCTCGCAGCGGATGAAATAAGCGCAGCGCAGCCGCACCTCGCGGCCCGGGGCCAAACGGAAAAACTTTTTCGGAGCATCCTCCATGAAATCGTCCTGCTCGATGTAGATCTCGCGGCAGAAGGGCACCTTGCGGGTTCCCATTTCGGGTTTCAGCGGGTGGTTGAGGGCATCGAACTCCTCGACCTGATCTTCAGGGTAATTCTCGATCACCACCTTGAGCGGCCGCAGCACGCCCATGACCCGGGGCGCGCTCTCGTTGAGCTCCTCGCGGACGCAGTCTTCGAGCACGCTCATGTCGATCCAGCTGTCGCTCTTACCAATCCCGATGCGCTCGCAGAACCTGCGGATAGCCGCCGGCGGAAAGCCGCGCCGCCGCATCCCCACCAGGGTCGGCATGCGCGGGTCGTCCCAGCCCTCCACGCGCTCTTCCTTGACCAGTTCAAGCAGCTTGCGCTTGCTCATCACAGTATAGCTGAGGTTAAGCCGCGCGAATTCGATCTGTTTGGGGTGGCCGATCTGCAGCTGGTCGAGAAACCAGTCGTAGAGGGGCCGGTGGTCCTGAAACTCGAGGGTGCAGATCGAATGGGTGATCCCCTCGATGGAGTCGGACTGACCATGGGCGAAGTCGTACATGGGGTAGATGCACCAGCTGTCCCCCGTGCGGTGGTGGTGTGCGCGCATGATCCGATACATCACCGGGTCACGGAGGTTCAGGTTGGGCGAGGCCATGTCGATTTTGGCCCGAAGAACATGGCTGCCGTCGGGAAAGTCGCCTGCGCGCATGCGCTCGAAAAGATCGAGATTCTCCTCCACCGGGCGGTTGCGGTAGGGGCTGTCCTTGCCCGGCTCGGTGAGAGTGCCGCGGTATTCGCGCATCTGCTCGGCGTTCAGCCCGCAGACATAGGCCTGGCCCTGGTTGATGAGTTGAACGGCCCACTGGTAGAGCTGTTCGAAATAGTTCGACGCGTAGTAGAGATGCTCGCCCCAATCGAACCCCAGCCAGCGCAGATCTTTCTCGATCGCTTTGACGTACTCATCCTCTTCCTTGATCGGATTGGTGTCGTCAAACCGCAGGTGGCAGCGCCCGCCGTATTCGGCAGCCAGGCCGAAATTGAGACAGATCGACTTGGCATGACCGATGTGCAGATAGCCGTTGGGCTCGGGGGGAAACCGGGTGATCACCTGCTGGCGCTTGCCGCTTTTGAGGTCGGCGTCGATGATGTTGCGGATGAAATTGGACGGGGATGCTGTCTCGGTTGTGCTCATCGGTGTGAAACCCTTCTTCTCGCATGCTTATATGATAAAAACTCAATTCGTATTACGAACAAAGATAAATTATAGCCACCAAGCCACGAAGACACCAAGAGAACCTTTGATCAAAGGCCGAACCTGGGTCTCCACCTTCGCGGGGATAACGAACGAGGCCGTCTGCAGGGTTGGGGCCTTCCCCACCACTGGAGAAGCACCACGCCTTAAAAACCAGAAAGCGGATCCCCCCTAATAACAGAGAGTTGGGCAGGGCTTTCTTCGTGTCTTGGTGCCTTGGTGGCAAAACCTGCCTTTGCCTTTCCTCAGACCTCAAGCTCCTCGCTGATGTCGATCTGCTGCAGCAGTACCACGGCGTGCGCCGAAATCCCCTCGCCGCGGCCTTCGTAGCCGAGTTCCTCGCTGGTGGTGGCCTTGACATTAACCCGGGAGATGTCTGCGTGGCAGGCCCCGGCGATGTTGCTGACCATCTTCTGGACGTGGGGGGCGAGCCTTGGACGCTGGGCGATCACCGTCACATCGATATTGCCGATGCAAAAGCCCCTGGCTTCTGTCAGCGCCATGACCTCACGCAGCAGCTTGAGGCTCGAGATGCCGCGGTAAGCGGGATCGCTGTCGGGAAAATGCCGTCCGATATCCCCCTCGCCCAGCGCCCCGAGGATGGCGTCGCAGATGGCGTGCAGCAGCACATCGGCATCGGAGTGGCCGAGCAGGCCAAGGCTGTGGGGGATATGGACTCCGCCCAGGATCAGCTTACGCTCCGGAACCAAGCGATGCACATCATAACCGTGGCCGATTCGCATCATCGGTCAATCCCTCCTCGGGTCTTGAGAAATGCCCCGGCCAGAACCAGGTCATCGGGGGTGGTGATCTTGATATTGCAGTAATCGCCTTCGACCATGGCGACCTTTCGGCCGAGGCGCTCGACCAGGGACGCGTCATCGGTTCCGAGATAGCCCTCTTCCCGGGCCCGCCGGTGGGCCTCGCTTATCAGGGCATAGCGAAACGCCTGGGGGGTCTGGGCCTGCCAGAGGCGGCGGCGCTCGGGGGTGCCCTGGATCAGCCCGTCGGAAACCTCCTTGATGGTGTCCTTGACCGGCACTCCGACCACGCTGGCACCGACCTGAGTGGCCTTGTCAATGACCTCTTGAAGCAGGTCCGCGGGGAAAAAGGGCCGCACGCCGTCATGGATCAGGACAATATCCTCGGCTTCGGCCTCGCAGGCCCCAAGTCCGTTGCGGACCGAATCCTGGCGCTCGGCGCCTCCGGGAACAATCCGGCGAACCTTGGTCAGGCGACAGGGCTCAACCACCTCGCGGAGGCAGAAATCGATATCCTCTTGGGGGGCAATGACATAGATGTGGTCCACCAGGGGATGGGAATCGAACAGGGCCAGGGTATGGGCCAGGATCGGCTGGCCGGCAAGCTTGAGATACTGCTTGTTGATGCCGCCACCCATCCGGCGCCCCATCCCCGCGGCGGGAATCAGGACAATAACCTTCATTAGACCCCTGCAAGAAACTCTACAACAGAAAAAAAAACCGGGCGCAACTGCGCCCGGCCTGGATCTCTACCGAGTCGCTTTCAGTTAAGAAAGATGTTTTCGACCTGCTCGGTGACTTTTTCTTCCGATTTGCCCTCGGCCAGGGCAATCTCCTTGACCAGCAGCTTGCGGGCCAGCTCGAGAACCTTCTTCTCACCGTAGGAAAGCTCCTTGTCTTCCTTGATGAGATAGAGCTCCCGCAACACCTCGGCGACCTCGTAGAGGTCTCCGGATTTGAGCTTGTCATTGTATTCCCGCTGACGGCGGCTCCACGAGGCCACGCCACCGCTGGCGTCCGGTTTGTCCTCCAAGACGTCAAAGACCGAAGAAACACGGTCTTTGGCGATCAGGCTGCGCAAGCCGACAGTCTCGGCGTTGCCGATAGGAACCATGATGGTCATATCGCTGTCGCAGATGCGCAGGACATAAAACTTGTGGGTCTGACCGGAGAACTCCTTTGATTCTATTGCTTCGATAACGCCCACCCCCTGGGTGGGATATACAGCCATTTCTCCAACCTTGAACATAGGATCTTCTCCTCCCATTCGCATTCTTACAGGCTACCATAAAGCCCCCCGCCCCGTCAAGGCCAAACGCCCATTTAAACAGGGATTTAGCGCCTCTCCGGGGTGTTTTCCGTTGGTCGGCAAGGGGGCCCTGTGCTAGGATGCTTTCATTTTTTCCGGGATCCACACCCATGCTTGTCATTCGTATAATGCTCGTCCTCGGCCTGCTTTTGCTCTCACTGCCCGGCCCTTTGCCGGCCCAGGACCAGGCCTCGGCATACTCCTTTGCCGAGTCCCTGTTCGCCGAAGGCGACTATTACCGGGCGATTACCGAATACAAACGCTATCTGCACATGTTTCCCCAAGCCCAGGAAAGGCCCCGCGCCTTGCTGCGCATCGGCCAGAGCTATCTCGCCGGCGAGCGCTGGGAGCAGGCCGAGCAGGCCCTGCAGAGACTGGCCAGAGAATTTCCGGCCTCGCGGCAGGCCGAAACCGCCTCCCTGCTCTATGCAGAGATTCCTTTTCAACAAAAGGACTTCCCCCTTGCCCGGCAACGCTTCTTGGACCTGCAAAAACATAGCGCAAGCCCCGATTTAAAGCGCGAAGCGACCTACCGGGCCGCCTGGACCCTGGTCGAACAGGACAAATACCGTGCCGCCGCCTCCGACCTGGCCCAGCTCGATCTGCCGGCGGCCCTGCAGCTTGCCGCTGCCATGGAGCAGATGGAACACCTCCCCCGCAAATCTCCGCCGCTGGCCGGAGGCCTCTCGGCCCTGCTGCCAGGCGCCGGCCAACTCTATACGGAGCGCCCCAAGGATGCCGCCCTGGCCTTTGGGCTCAACGCAGCCTTTATCCTTGGCGCCGTCGAAGCCTGGAATAACGACAACAAGGTGGTCGCCGCGATCCTGGCATTTTTTGAGGCCGGCTGGTATACGGGCAACATCTATAACGCCGCCAACCACGCCCACAAGTTCAACCGCGATCAGCGAGAGCGGGAGAAACAGAAACTGCGGGAGCGTTTCGGCGTAACCCTGAACCTCCGGGAGGGGGCAGCTGGGCTGAAAGTTGCATTTCGCTTCTGACCCGCTTTGCTATTTTCTCAGCGTCCTCTGCGAACTCGAGCGAATGTCATGAGCGGGAGTCAAAATGCTTTTTTTTAACCCAGCCTCACGCCCGTTCGCTACGCTCACTCGAGCCCGCAGAGATCGCAGAGAAAGTCGAAAAAGAAAGCAACCACGAAGAACCTTAATTAAAGGGCAAAATTCATGAAAATTGCCATTGTCGGTGCCGGGGCCCTGGGGCTCTACTACGGCGCCATGCTGCAGCGTGCAGGGCAGGACGTGCGTTTTTTGTTGCGTCGCGATTTTGAGGCGATCAGCCGGGAGGGCCTGAAGGTCAAGTCAATCAACGGCGACTTCCACCTCAAGCAGGTGCAGGGCTTCCGCGACCCCGCAGAAATGGGCAAGGTCGACCTGGTCATCGTCGGGCTCAAAACCTTCGCCAACCAGCACATGGACGAACTGGTCCGGCCGCTGCTCGGTGAGGACAGCGCCATTTTGACCCTGCAGAACGGTCTCGGCAACGAAGAGCTGCTGGCCGGGCTTTTCGGCGCCGAACGGGTGCTCGGAGGGATCGCCTTTCTCTGCTCGAACCGCGGCGAACCAGGGACGGTGCTGCACCTGGGGCAGGGGCACATCCGCCTGGGCGAGTTTTCCGGTGGCCTCTCGTCCCGCGCATCCGACCTGGCCGCGCTGCTGAGTTCTGCGGCCGTCCCCTGCGAGGCTGTGACCGACCTGGCCCGGGCCCGCTGGGAAAAGCTGGTGTGGAACATTCCCTTCAACGGTCTCTGCGCCCTGACCGGCAAGGACGTCACCGAGCTGCTTGGCCATGGGCCGAGCCGTCAGCAGGTGCGTTACCTGATGCAGGAGGTGGTTGCCGGTGCCAACGCCCAGGGGCTAAGTGAACCGATAGCCGCGGCCTTTGTCGAAAAGATGATCGAGTTCACCGACGGCATGGACCATTACCAGCCAAGCATGATGCTCGACCGCCTCGAGGGTCGCCCCCTGGAGCTTGATGCCATTTACGGCCAGCCCCTGGCCAGGGCCGAAAAAGCCGGGGTCGACCTGCCCCTGGTGCGCATGCTGCACGCCCTTCTCGAGCTAGGAGAGGAACATTAGCGGCGATAAGGGGACAGCACCATCTCGCCGACCTCGAGGATCTGCCCCTTATCAACCCTGCGACAACCCTGATCACCACGCCCCAACACTGCGTAGGGCTCCCCGGCCATCGGCTGGCCACGGGTCTTGGTCCGGGCCGCCAGGCAATAGCGACCCGCCCTGGGAACATAGAGTATAAAGCGGCCGTCTTCATCGGCCGCCGGAGAAGTATAGTCGGGCATGCGGCGGAAATCCTCATCGCCGTAGGCCAGAACCAAAGCCCCGGGCAGGGGACGACCCTGCCCGTCGATCAGCCGCCCCGAAAACCCGGTGTCGCCCGACCCCAGGCTGCCTTCACGCAGCAGCATCGGCTGGCTGATGCCGTGGAGAACGAAATCGAGGGGGGTGACCTCAGCGGGTCGCACCGCCACCGGGTTGCCTGCAGCCAGGGCCCAGCCATCTCCCGGCCGCGGCGGACCTTCAGGCGAGCCGCCCGGACGCAAGCGCGCCACCAGGTGGTAGCGCCCCTCGACCAGGTCGAGAAAATAGCGGCCGTCAGCGCCCACCAGTGCCTCGAAATCGGCCGGCCCCCGCAACCCGCCCCGGGCGCTGCGGTAAGCATAGACATAGGCACCGACAGCCGACTGCCCCTGGCGATCGTTCACCCGGCCGGCAATGCCGGTAGCCGCGGCCTGTACCTGTCCCGCCGGCTGGGCCTTTTCGGCAACCGGGGCACAGCCCCCGGCTAGCAGCAGAGCCAACAAAAAGATCCGAAACCGCATAAAAGAAATTCCTTTCCTCCCCTCGCCTGCCTCAAAAATCTACTTCACGGAGCCCAGAACCAAACAAAGCCCTGCCTCAACAAAAGCAGGGCTTCGCCCGAAATCACCAATCACCAATCACCAATCACCAATCACCAATCACGGCCTTCTTCAATTAACCTGAACGAATTTACCGTCCTGGACCTGGATCAGAAACAACACCTTCTGCGCCTCGCCCTGGGTGGTGAACCCGGTGGAGCCAGTGACCCCGGGATAATCCCGCAGCTGGGTCAGGCTGAGCCAAAGCGCATCGCGGCTCTGGACGTCGGGGCGGTCCATCAGGGACAGGAGGATGCCGGCAGCATCGAATCCCTGGGCCTCGAGAATGGAGGGTTTCTCGCCGTATCTATCGAGATAGAGCTTGACGAAATCCTGGACAAAAGAATGGGGACTTTCCGCGAAGAAGCCGTCAACGAAAACAGCGCCTTCCACATAACGCCCTGCAATGCGCAGCAGCTCCGGCGAGTTCCAACCGTTGATACCGAGCAGGGGAACCCCCTCGATGCCATAGAATGCGAGCTGGGGAGCGATCAGACCGACCCGGTCGCCGTAATCCGGGATAAACAGGGCATCGAAAGGCACCACCGGCTTGGCCACCAGGGGCTCCTGCAGCGGATCGGCAGGCTTCTCCTCCTCTTCGGGAGCATCGGGGTCCTTGCCCTGCAGCAACTTGATCTGACGCCTAAAATCGGTAGCATCCTCGGCATAGCCCTGGATATCGACCACCTCGCCACCGCGGGCAGCGACCTCCCAGGAGAAAAGATCGACCATCTCCTGGCCAAGCTTGCTTGCCGGATGCAGAATGCCGAACCTGGTCAGGCCCTGCCCCTCCATGGCATAGGTGACCAGGGCCTGGACCTGGAGGCGCGCCGTCAAAGAATTGCGAAAGACAAAGGGCCCGCTTTCAGGCAGCCCCTCGCGCTGCGAAAGGGCCAGCAGCGGCACCCGATCCTGCTGGGCCTGCCAGGCGGCTGCCTCGGCGGCACTGCCGGTCAGGGGCCCGGCAATGGCCATCACCCGGTCCCGGTGGGCCAATTCACTGACGGCCTGGACAGCGAGTTGCGGGTCGTTGCCGCTGTCCTTGAAAATGAAGGGGACCGGCTCGCGGGTTTTGTCGTGAATTTCCAGGGCCAGTTCCATCCCCCGACGCACCAGCGAACCAAAGGTGGCATAGCGCCCCGTCAGGGGCAGGATCACCCCCACCGAACGCTGCTGCCAGCTCTGCCCCGAGAACTGATCGTAGAGCTGCAGGGCTTCACCGCGGTAGGGAAAGGATATGGAGCTTGCCACCAGCTGCTCAATCTGCTGCGCGGCGCCCTGGCGATCCCCACGCCGCAAAGCCTGCTTGGCAAGCTGCAACCGAGCATCGGCACCGATCGCACTGCCGTCGAACATAAAGGCGGCCTCGGCCAGTTCCTGGTCGCTTAACTGATCGCCCAGCACCTGGTGGGCCTGGCTCAACAGGGCCTCGCTGTCGCCTCCGGCGTCCAGGGCCTGGTTCAAAAAGGCCAGCGCCTGCAGGGGGCGCCCGCTGAGCATCTGCGCCTCGGCAAAAGCGGCGGACCACAAGGCCCGGTCGGCTTGGGTCAGCGCTGCAGGATCGAGCCCCTGGATCAGGGCCAGGCCCCGCTCGAGCTGACCGGTAGAAATCAGTGAGGCGCCTTCGACCAGATCTACGGCAGGGGTGCGCTGCTTGGCCGGAATGCGGCTGAGGTAGAGCAGCGCCTCATCGGCGCGGCCCTGGTCGCGAAAAATCCGCGCGAGATAAAGGTAGGCCTGGGGGAGCTGGGACGAATTGTAACTGCGAACAACATAGCCTCGCAGCAGCACCAGGGCCTCATCGGCGCGACCTGCATTATAGAGGTCGATCCCCCGGGCCAGGGCAGCATCCCCCGTCGATTGACGCGGGTCGCCGGCCTCTCCCCTGGCTGTCTCGCCAAAAGCCGGCGGCTCTCCGGCGGCCAGCACCGCAAAAACTCCCAGCAGCAGCCAGACGCTCAGTCTCCGTCCCATTGCCCCTCCTTCATCCAGATTTAATCAAACAGGTCCTTGACCTTGTCAAAGAAACCTTTACCCATGGGGTTGATGTCCACTCCCCCTTCATGGGCAAATTCCTCCAACAGCTCTTTTTGCCGGCTGGTCAGCTTGGTCGGGGTCTCGACCCGAACCACGACCAGCTGGTCGCCGCGGCCGTAACCCTGAAGCACCGGGATCCCCTTGCCGGCAAGATTAAGAACCTTCCCCGACTGGGTGCCTGCGGGGATCTTGAGCTTGACCTTGCCATCGAGGGTCGGAACCTCCAATTCGCAGCCCAGGGCTGCCTGGACAATGGAAATGGGGGTTTCGCAGATCACATCCTGCCCCTCGCGTTGGAACAGCGGGTGGTCTTTGACCGTGAGCACCACGTAAAGATCACCGGGAGGGCCGCCATGGGAGCCGAGATCACCCTCGGCGTTGAGTTTGAGGCGGCTGCCGGTTTCCACCCCGGCGGGAATTTTCAACGACAGGGTCTTCATGCTCTTGACCTTGCCGCTTCCACGGCATTCAGGGCAGGGATTCTCGATGATCTTTCCGGCCCCGGCGCAATCAGGACAAGGGCGGGTCAGTGAAAAGAAGCCCTGCTGGTAGCGAACCTGACCGGCGCCCTTGCAGGTGTGACAGGTTATGGGGCCGGTGCCGCTTTTTGCCCCGGAGCCCTCGCAGGCTTTGCAGGCCAGGTGCCGGGGCACCTCGATCTGGGTCTCCAGGCCGAAGGCCGCCTCCTCGAAAGCGATGGACAGGTTGTAACGCAGATCGTCCCCGCGCCGCCCCCGGCTACGCCGGCCACCCCCACCGCCGCCACCGAAAATGTCGCCGAAGATGTCGCCGAAAATATCTTCGAAGGGGCTGCCGCCGAAACCGAAACCTTCTGAGGAAAAACCGCCCCCGCCACCGAGGCCGGCATGGCCGAACTGGTCGTAGGTCGCCCGCTTCTGGCCATCGGAAAGCACCGCGTAAGACTCGGAAAGCTCCTTGAACTGGCTTTCGGCCTCTTTGTCCCCCGGGTTCTTGTCGGGGTGATATTTCAGCGCCAGACGCCGGTAGGCTTTCTTGATCTCGGTCTCGCTGGCGTTTTTGTTAACGCCCAGCACCTCGTAATAATCGCGTTTGCCGTTTGCCAAGGGTCGATCTCGTTTCTTTCGTTAGAATGCTTGTAGGGGCACGGCATGCCGTGCCCCTACGGGTCTCGGAAAAAAAGGGCACGGCATGCCGTGCCCCTACTTACGCTTATTTCTTTTTCTCGTCGACTTCCTCGAATTCGGCGTCGACCACGCCCTCATCCTTGGCGCCCTCAGCCTGGCCTGAAGCACCACCGGCCTCGCCGCCGGCTGCACCAGCTTCGGCCTGGGCGTACATGGCTTCGGCCAGCTTGTGCGAAGCCTTGCCCAGCTCTTCGGTCTTGGCCTTGATCGCCTCGGCGTCAGAACCCTCCATAGCCTTCTTCAGTTCCTCAAGGGCGACCTGAATGCCGGCCTTGGTCTCCTCGTCGATCTTGTCGCTGTGCTCAGAGAGCGACTTTTCGGTGGTGTAGACCATGCTGTCAGCCTGGTTGCGGGCCTCGATCAGCTCGCGTTTCTGCTTGTCTTCGCTTTCGTGGGCTTCGGCATCCTTGACCATCTTTTCGATCTCTTCGTCGGAAAGACCGGACGATGCGGTGATCTTGATCGACTGCTCCTTGCCGGTGCCCAGGTCCTTGGCCGAGACATGCAGGATGCCGTTGGCATCGATGTCGAAGGTTACCTCGATCTGGGGCACGCCGCGGGGCGCCGAGGGAATGCCGACGAGTTCGAAACGGCCGATGGTCTTGTTATCGGGAGCCATCTCGCGCTCGCCCTGCAGCACGTGCACCGAAACGGCGGGCTGGTTGTCGGCGGCGGTGGAGAAAACCTGGCTCTTTTTGCAGGGAATGGTGGTGTTCTTCTCGATGAGCTTGGTCATCACCCCGCCAAGGGTTTCGATGCCCAGCGACAGAGGCGTGACGTCGAGCAGCAGCACGTCCTTGACCTCGCCCTTGAGCACGCCGCCCTGAATGGCGGCGCCGATGGCCACGACCTCGTCGGGGTTGACCCCCTTGTTGGGCACCTTGCCGAAAATCTCCTGGACCTTTTTCTGTACCGCCGGCATGCGGGTCATACCACCGACCAGGATGACTTCATCGATATCCGAGGCGGAGAGGCCGGCGTCCTTGATAGCGATCCTGCAGGGCTCGACCAGCTTGCTCAGCAGGTCCGAACAGATGCTTTCGAGCTTGGCCCGGCTCAACTTGAGATTGAGGTGCTTGGGCCCCGACTGATCGGCGGTGATGAAGGGCAGGTTGATGTCGGTCTCCATGGAGGTGGAGAGCTCGCATTTGGCCTTTTCGGCAGCCTCTTTGAGACGCTGCAGGGCCATCTTGTCGCTGCGCAGATCGATTCCCTGCTCTTTTTTGAACTCGTCGGCCACGTAGTCGATGATCCGCTGGTCGAAATCCTCGCCACCGAGGAAGGTGTCGCCGTTGGTAGACTTGACCTCGAACACCCCGTCACCAAGCTCCAGCACCGAGACGTCGAAGGTGCCCCCGCCCAGGTCGAAGACGGCAATCTTCTCTTCGCCCTTCTTGTCCAGGCCGTAGGCCAACGACGCTGCGGTGGGCTCGTTGATGATACGCAGCACGTTGAGCCCGGAGATTTTTCCGGCGTCCTTGGTGGCCTGGCGCTGGGAGTCGTTGAAGTAGGCGGGAACGGTGATGACCGCGTCGGTAACCTCCTCACCGAGGTAATCCTCGGCAGTCTGCTTCATCTTCTGCAGCACCATGGCCGAGATTTCCGGGGCGCTGTACTGCTTGCCCCGGGCCTCGACCCAGGCATCGCCGTTGTCGGCCTTGATGATCTTGAACGGGCTGATCTCGATATCCTTGCGCACGGCATCGGAGTCGAACTTGCGACCGATGAGGCGCTTGATGGCATAAAGGGTGTTTTCCGGGTTGGTCACGGCCTGACGCTTGGCCTGCTGACCGACCAGACGCTCACCGCTTTCGGCAAACGCGATGATCGAGGGCGTGGTGCGCGAGCCTTCAGAGTTGGCGATAACCACAGGTTCGCCACCCTCCATGACGGCCACGCAGGAGTTGGTGGTCCCGAGGTCGATTCCGATTACTTTACCCATGATCTATATCCTCCTTTAAATTTCTCTTGTATTTGGTCGAACGATGAAATCGTCGCCTGGTATTCAGTCTTCGGTATTGGACGGTTCGGCCGCAGCTTTGGCCACCATTACCATGGCCGGACGCAGCAGGCGATCGTGCAGCATGTACCCCTTCTGCATCTCCTGGGCAACCGTATTGGCAGGCTGGTCTGCGGTTTCGATCTGGCCGATGGCCTGGTGCCTTGCCGGGTCAAAGGGTTCGCCCTTCGACTCAAAAGGAACGGCACCGAACTTTTCAAAGGCCTTGTAAAACTGGTCGAGGGTCATCTGAACGCCCTGCAGCAGCCCCTGGTCATCGCCGTCGTTCTGGCTGGCGTGCTCAACGGCGCGCTCCAGATTGTCGAGAGCAGGGAGCAGTTCGCGCAGAATCGACTCGTTGGCAAAGCGGATGGCGTCCTGCTTGTCGCGCTGGGTGCGCTTGCGAAAGTTTTCCAGGTCGGCTCGCTCGCGAAGATACATCTCCCAGTTCTTCCGGGTTTCCTCCTGGCTGGCAGCCAGCTGCTCCTCCAGGGAGGGCTCCTGAGCCTGCGCCTCTTCGGCTTCGGCCGCTTCGGTCTCCTCGACGCTTGCTTCGACCTGTTCCACGGAGGCCTCCTCAGGGGTTTCGGTCTGGGTTTCGGTCTGGGTTTCGGTTTTTTTCTGTTTCTTTTTTGCCACCTTGGTTCTATCTCCTATTCATTCTCCCCTTCCAGCACCTGGCTGACCAGCCGCGCGGTATAGTCGACGATGGGAATCACCAACGAATACGGCATGCGGGTCGGCCCAATCACGCCGAGGGCCCCGATGGCGCCCCGACGGCTGGAATAGGTGGAGGTAATCAGGCTGCAGCCCTCGATGTCGGCATACTCGGTCTCGTTGCCGATAAAAATCTGTACGCCGTCAACCCGCTGGCTTTTATCGAGCAGGTCGACCAGCAGGCTCTTTTGCTCAAAGGTACGAAACAGCCGCTTCATCCGATCGACGTCTGAAAACTCCGGCTGTTCGAGAATTTTTGATGCGCCTTCTATGAAAATCTGTCCGCCCATTTCATCCTTGAGCACTTCCTGGGAAAGCTTCAGCGCCCGCGTCAGCAGTTGATCGTAGAGTGCCTTTTCCTGAGCCATCTCCTCGACGATACGCTGCTTGACCTGCTGGATGGTCATGCCCGAAAGGGTCCGGTTCAGGTAATTGGTAACCTGTTCCAGGTCCCCCTGGGTGAGGCTTTCCTCGGTTTCGATGATCTTGTTCTGCACGATCCCGGTCTGGGAGACGAACACCACCAGAATCTGCCCCCGGGAGAGCTTGAGAAATTCGATATGGCGAAAGACCGTTGAAGTAAACCGGGGCGCCATGACGATGCCGGCGTAACTGGAGATGCGCGACAACAGCTTGCCCGCTTCACGCAGCCGCTCTTCGACCTGCAGCTCCTTGCCGCCATAATACTGCTCGATGCGGTGGCGTTGGTCATCGCTCAGGGGTCCGACCTGCAACAGCGAATCGACGTAGAACCGATACCCCTTCTCGGTGGGAACCCGGCCGGCCGAGGTGTGCGGTGAGCAGAGGTAACCCAGGTCCTCGAGGTCGGACATGACGTTGCGCACCGTGGCCGGGGAAAGCCCCAGAGGGTGACGACGGGTCACGGTGCGCGAACCTATGGGTTCGGCCGACCCGATATAGTCCTCGATGATCGCTTCCAGGATCCGACGACTGCGCTCATTGAGGTCTTGGCTCATAAACCTGACTCTGCCCCAAAAAATCAAGCCGGAAAACCCGGCTTGCAACCTCGTTAGCACTCATTCAAGGGGAGTGCTAACGGGAACAAAATAACAACGCCCCCTACCTTTGTCAAGGGCTAAAGGACCATGAATTTTTGGGGTATTTTTTTAGAGGAATTCACTGATCAGGTGATCGTAGAGCAGCCATCCGTGCAGGTCGAGGCGCCACCGCCCCTGCTCGAACCGCAGCCGCTTTCCGACTCGTGTGACCGCTTCGGGAAAGGCCTCGGCCACCCCGATCCCGTAGCGACTGCGAAACTCCTCCTCGCAGACGCCTGCTGCGGTACGCAACCCGAGGTAAAGCTGTTCGGACATCGCCCCGCGGCGATCGAAGGACTCGAGACTCTCGGCCGGATCACTGCCCAGCTCGAGCTCTTGGCGATAGAGCGCCAGGTCCGCAGGAACCGAATACCGCTCCCCCCAACCGTTGGCGCAAAAGGAATGGGCCCCGGCGCCGACCCCCAGGTAATCCTGGCGCTGCCAGTACCGCTGATTGTGGCGGCAGGTCCGGCCCGGGCGGGCGTAATTGGAGATCTCGTAATGCTTGTAGCCCGCAGCGCTCAGCCGCTGATGAACAGCCTTGAACAGCTCGGCATAGAGGTCCTCATCGGGCAGCGCCAACCCCCCGCTACGGTGGCGATGCGCGAAGGGAGTCCCCTCCTCGACACTTAACCCGTAGCAGGAGAGGTGCTCGGGGTCCAGCGCCAAAAAGTGATCAAGCTCCCGCTCCAGGGCTATGACACCCTGCCCCGGAAGAGCGAACATCAGATCACAGGACAGGTTGTCGAAACCGGCCTGGCGGGCCCACTCGACGGCGTCAATCGCCTCCCGCGGGGTATGCAGGCGCTCGAGCAGCCCAAGTTTCGACTCCTCCAGGGACTGGATGCCAAAGGAGAGGCGGTTAACCCCGGCCGAACGGTAACCGGCAAGGGAATCTGCGCTGACGGTGCCGGGGTTCGCTTCCAAGCTGATTTCGGCGTCGGCGGCAAGGCCGAAGAGCCTGGCGGCGGCTTCAAGGATCGCCCCGACTGCTTCTGGAGCGAGCAGCGACGGCGTCCCGCCGCCGAAAAAGACCGTCTCCAGCGGTCCGGCCCAGCCCTGCCGACTGCCCGCCAGTTCCAGGTGCCTGACCAGCAGCCGGGGATACTCGGCCAGAAACGCCGAATGCCCCTCCACGGAAAAAAAATCGCAGTAGGGGCATTTGCGCCGGCAAAAAGGAATATGGAGATAGAGTGAGGGCATGCAGAAAAAAAAGGGGCTGGTTACTCGACCACCCAGACGGTCAGCCCGCTCGCCTGGTGAACCAGGTCATTGGAGACGCTGCCGCTTAAAAGCTCCTTGACCCGCGAGTGGTACTGGCGGCCGACCACGATGGTGTCGCATGCGCTGGTCCTGGCCTGATCGACGATATCCTGGGCGACGCCGAGCCGCAGCGGCTTGATGACGGTCTCGATCCGCTCCCCGGCCATGCCTTTTGCCCGCAGCAGGGCTTCGGCATCGCTGAGAGCCGCCTGAATCCGGGCCAACTCCTCACTGAAGTCCTCGTCTCCATGCACCTCGTGGGACCGGGCCGGCTCGGCCAGTTCGGCATCGTCGTAGGGCACGCCCGCTGCCACCGAAACAAGCACCGCCTCAGCGCCTGGAACGAGGGGCAGCAGACCAGCGGCATAATCGAGGGCTTTTTGCGAAGGGGCCGAGCAATCGAACGCTATCAGGGCCTTTTTCATGGTGACCTCGCTCAGGCAGTTGCAGTTTCAGACGAAAAACAGGTACGACATGACCGTAAGAAAGACGACGGCCAGAAGCACTCCGGCACCCACGGGATAGGTTCCTAAACGGCTGCGCCGGTCGATTTTGGCCTCCTGTTCGGGAAGGTGGCCATGTTCGCCGGTAGCCTCAGCCAGCAGCCTGGCACCGTGCTTCTGCACATTGCCCCCCGGCTCTTCGAAAAATCGGGTCAACAGGCTGGGGATGCGCTTGACAAAGAGTTGGTCGCACCAGGTGTTCAGCCCGTTGAAAGCCCTGTCGACCAGGGTGTAAAACAACCGGCCGCCCTTGCGGTAGATCCAGTCGGTATCGATCGAAATCGTTTCGGTGCGCTTGAGCAGCGGCAGCAGCATGAAGAAGGCCAGCGCCGAGAACATCAGCAGCTGGAACTGGTTCAGCGTATGCTCGAAGGTATAGGCATGGAAATCGACCGGGAAGGGCAGAATATCGTAGAGCGGCTGCGGGTAGACGCCGAAAAAGATACAGAGGAACGACAGAAATGCCATCGCCAGCAGCATATGCCGGGGCGGCTCGCCGGGACGCAGGCCGTTGTCCTTGGCAAAGAAAACAAAATAGGGAAACTTGATCCCGGCATGCAGAAAAACCCCGGCCGAAGCGATTTCGAGAATCAGCCAGACCCAGAAGAGCCCCTCATGGACACCAGCCTCGATGATCATCGGCTTGCTGGTGTAGCCGGACAGAAAGGGGAAACTGGAGATCGCCAGGGCGCCTATGGTGCCGAAGATCATGGTCAGCGGCATGGTTTTATAGAGACCGCCGAGATCGGTACACTTGCTTTTGCCGGTCAGGTAGAGCACCGAGCCGGCACTCATCCAGAGCAGCGCCTTGTAGATAATGTGACAAAACGCATGGGCCACCACGCCGCTGATCGCCATGGAGGTGCCGATGCCGATCCCGCAGACCATGAAACCGACCTGGTTCATGATCGAATAGGCCAGAATCCGCCGCATGTCGTTTTCGAGGATCGCCCAGATAATCCCGTAGATCGCCATGGCGCAACCGACGACCATCAGGATCTCCCAGCCGGCAAAGCCGCGGATCAGGGTATAGACGGCGGTCTTGGTGGTGTAGGCGGTCATGATCACCCCGCCGGTGACGGTTGCCTCCGGGTAGGCATCGGAGAGCCAGGCGTTCATTGGCGGCGCCGCTGCGTTGACCAGGAAGCCGATCAGGATCAGGTAGGTCGGCAGCCCCTGCAGGTTAAAGCCCTCAAAAGCGACCGAACCGGTGGCGTTGACCTGCAGCAGAATCCCTGCCAGCAGGCAGAGACCGCCGAAGATATGCACCATCACGTAGCGAAAAGCGGCGCCGTAGGCCCGCTCGGTCTTGCGCGCCAGCACCAGGAAGGTCGAGGTGATGGCCATGATCTCCCAGAACAGGTAGAGGGAGATCAGGTCGGCGGCGAAAACAGCGCCGAGGGCCGCACCGATATAGACCATTGCTGCGGTGTGTTCATAGCGGGTCTTGAGGTGCAGGGCAAACAGGAAGCAGGCCAAGGCGTTAATGGTGAACACATAGCCGAACGCCTTGCTCAGCTTATCGACCCGCAACAGGCTGAGATCGAAACCGAAGAGCTGATAGCTGAAAAACGTTCCCGCTTCGAGCTGGGTGATCAGCAAAAAGGCCGCCGCCGGCACCAGCAGGATCAGGACGCGCCGCCCGATCAGCGGCAACACCCAGAGCAGCAGCGCCCCGGCGAAAAACAGCAGCGAGGGGTGCAGGCTAGCGGTCATAGTAATCCTCTTTTTTCTTCAGAACGAAGCCGAGCAGCTTGGAGATCAGGATAATCGCCACGCAGGAGATAAAACCGAACAGGGCGTAGAATCCCGGCCACCCCTCGACGGAGGAGAACAGGGTGTGCTTATGCATGAAAAAGTCAGGCAGCACCAGCAATACCAGGAGGATATAAAAGCCGATCTTCAGTCGCTTGATATTCTGCGGATGATCGAACCAGGTCCAGACTTCGGGTTTTTTATTCTCTGAGTCCATCACTCACCTCAGCCTAAGGAAACAAGGCCAGTTGGGCCAACCGGACAAAGATATCCGGATAGAAAAACAGCGCCAGGGATGCGCAGGCGGTTACCATCAATGGCGCCAGGCAGAACAACGGCGCCTCCTTGACCCCCTCTTCAAAAACCGGGTCGGCCGCTTTGGCGAAGAAACCGCGGTAGACGATCGGCAGAAAGTAGGCGGCGTTGAGCAGCGAACTGACCAGCAGCACCAGCAGCAGAATCAGCTGATCGCTGCTGACCGCGCCGATCACCAGGTTCCACTTGCTGATAAAACCGCCGAGCGGCGGCATGCCGATAATGCTGATCGAACCAAACATGAACGCCAGATAGGTCAAGGGCATGCGTCGGCCGAGCCCGTCCATCTGACTGATATATTTTTTTCCCGCTGCGACATAGATCGCCCCGGCACAGAAGAACAGGGTGATCTTGCCGAAGGCGTGCATGGCGATGTGCAGCAGGCCGCCGGTCATCCCGGCCGCCGAGAGCATTCCGGCGCCAAGAATCATGTAAGAGAGTTGGCCGATGGTCGAATAGGCCAGCCGCCGCTTCAGGTTGTCCTGGGTCAGCGCGACCAGCGAGGCGACCAGGATAGTGACCGAAGCCAGGGTGGTGATGATCGCCCCCAGGTTGACCTCGAGGAGCAGATCCGGACCAAAGATATGAAAAATCACCCGCAGGATCGAAAAGACCCCGACCTTGACCACGGCAACGCCGTGCAGAAAAGAACTGACCGGGGTCGGCGCAACCATCGCCGCCGGCAGCCAGCCGTGAAACGGCATGATCCCCGACTTGGCGAACCCGAACAGAAACAGCACCAGGACCAGCGCCAGGGTCTGCGGCGTGGCACCGGTTCCGGCGAGCACCCCGCCGATCTTGAAATCGAGGGTTCCGGCCAGCGAATAAACGATCAGCATCGCCGGCAACGCCAGACCGATGGAGGTGCCGAGAATATAGGTCAGGTACTTGCGCCCCGAATTGCGCGCCTCAGCGTTCTGCTCATGGGTGACCAGCGGGTAGGTCGAGAGCGAAAGCATCTCGTAGAACAGGTAGAGGGTCAGCAGGTTGCCGGCGAAAGCCACCCCGAGGGTCGAGGAGATCGCCACCGCAAAGGAGGCGAAATAGCGGGTCTGGGCGTGCTCGTTAAGCGAGCGCATGTAGCCGATCGAGTAGAGCGAGGTGAAAAACCAGAGAATCGAAGCGACCAGGGCGAAAAACATCCCCATGGCGTCGACCCGCAGCATAATGGGCACCCCGGGAATCACCTCGGCAATGACGAATTCATATCCGCCGCCTGCCAGCACCGCCGGCAGCAACGAAGCAACGATGATCACCTTGCCGAGGGCCGCTAACAGGGTCCAGCTCTCACGCAGGTTGGGCTTACGGCCCGAGAGCATGATCGGGATCGCTCCCAGCAGGGAGATCAGAATGGCCGCCAGGGGCAGAATGGACTGTTGGTAGGTCATTATAACTCTGAACCTGTGAAGAGTGAGGCCTGAGAAGTTTTCATCCCCCGCCTCTAGTTTAAGTCAAAAGTCGCACGGTGGGGTTTTGACCCGCCACGGCAGTGTGCAAACCGTAAGGAGCCAGGGACAGCCTCTGCTGCCCGCCCCTCGACCTTAAAATATTCCGGAAATGGCCTGACTGATTACTCCGCTGACGATCTGCCCCGAGCTGAACCCGACCACGATCAAGGCGATTGCGGTGAGCACCAGGGGCTTGAGCATCATCAACGGCGCCTCTTCGACCTTGACCGCCTCGTGGCCATGGCCTGCCTCGCCGGTGCGAAAATAGGCGATTTCGATGATCCGGAAAAACAGCACGGCGTTGACCAGGCTGCTGAACAGCAGCGCCACCACATAGCCCCACTGGCCGGCCTCGATACCGCCGAGGATGAGGTACCACTTGCTGAAAAACCCGCAGGTCGGCGGCACCCCGATCATCGAAAACGCCCCAACGGTAAAAGCCGCCATCGTCACCGGCATCCGGCGGTAAAGCCCCGAAAGGGAATCGAAGCTGAGGCTGCCGGTGCGATAAACGATGGCCGATGCGGCCAGGAAAAGGCACAGGGTCATCAGCGCGTCGTTGACGATGTGCAGGATCGATCCGGTCAAGCCCTGTGTGTTGGCCAGCCAGACGCCCCCCACCATATAACCGACCTCGGCAACGATGATGTAGGTCAACATCCGGCACAGGTCACGCTGGGCCAGGGCCAGGGCCGAAGCACAGAAAATCGCCAGGGTGGCAACCCCCACGATGGCCGACTGAACGCCCGGGTGCAAGAAGAATGCGTAATCGGGCGAATAGACCGAGAAAATGACCCGGATCATCAGGTAAACGGTGACCTTGGTCATCAGGGGGGCGACCATGACGCCGGCGCCCGTCGGAGCCAGCGAGTAGGCGTTGGGCAACCATCCATGAAGGGGAAAGAGGGCCATCTTGACCCACAGGCCGACCATGATGAAACCGAAGGAGGTCGCCAGCGCGGCGGGCTGACTGAGCGTGGGAATGATCTGGGCGATGTCGGCCATGTTGAGCGAGCCGGTCAGGATATAGAGATAACCGACCCCCAGAAGGTAGAAACAGGCGCCGATCGATCCCATGATGATGTAGTTGAAGCTCGACAGCGGAGCGCGCCCCTTGCCCATGGCGATCAGGCCGTAGGAGGTGATGGAGGTGATCTCCAGAAGCACGTAGAGGTTGAAGGCGTCTCCGGTGAGCACCAGGCCGATCAGCCCCGCGATCAGAATCAGGTAGAGCGTAAAAAAAAGGTGTTCGCGCCCGGGCTGTTCGCGCTCTACGCTCTTGAGGGCGGAAAAGGTTGCCACCAGCGCAACCGCACTGATCAGAACCATCATCAGGGCGCTCAGCGGGTCGACCACCAGCTCAATGCCGAAGGGCGGCTGCCAGTTGCCAACGGTGTAGCTCAGGGCCCCGTCGCGCAGCACCCTCAGAAGCACCACGCAGGAAAGCACCGTGGAAAGCGAAAGGGCCCCCAGGGCAAGGGGGGCGATCCATTTGCGGGAGATGCGCCCCAGAATATTGACAGCAAAAGCGGTCATAAGGGGCGCAGCGAGGACGAACATATGAAGATTGGATACTTTCATTTGCCGATCTTCTCCAGGATTTCATCCTCTTCGAGGGTGCCGTATTCTCGGAATATGCGCTGCAGAATCGCCAGGGCCACCCCGGTGACGCTGACCGAAACGACGATCGCCGTCAGCATCAGCACATGGGGCAGGGGGTTGACCACCTGGGTCGCATCAACGCCGTGCTTGAGCACCTCGTACTTGTCGAGGATCGGGATAGCCCCGCCGCGCTTGACGCCGATAGACACAAAAAAAAGAATGATCGCGGTCTGAAAGATGTTCAATCCCAACAACTTCTTGACCAGGTTGCGCTTGCCGATCATGGCGTAAAAGCCGATCATCATCAGAATGACATAGAGCCAGTAATTGTACTTGGCCACTATTTCCTGAACAATCAATTCCATATCAAAGCCCCTCATCCATCTCGCCACCCGAGGCCAGATCCCAGAACAGCGATGCCATGATGCTCATGACCGCAAGGCCGACGCCGACCTCGACCAGAAAAATCCCGAAAGAGCGCCATTCGATCGGCCCCATGGGGATGATCCTGTCCAGGGCGCTGTAGTCGAGAAAAAGCCCTCCCATGATGGCGCACAAAGCGCCGACCCCGGTAAAGATCAGGGCCCCGGCATTGCCCATCAGATTATTTGCCCCCTCGGAGAAAAATCTCAACGAGGTCTTCATGTCAAAGGCCAGGGCCAGCAGGATGAAGGAGGCGCCCAGGGCGACCCCGCCCTGAAACCCACCGCCGGGGCTGTAATGGCCATGGACGATGACATAGAGTCCGAACAGCTGAAGAAAAGGAACCATCAGCCGGACACCGGTCTGGACGATCGGGCTCTCGCCGACCCCACGCCCCCCTGCCCTCTCTTTCAGCAGCTTCATTCCTTGCTCCTTCTCAGGACGCTGACGACCGCCATCCCGGCACAGTATATGACCACCGTCTCGAACATGGTGTCATACGCCCTGTAGTCCCCGAGCACCGCCGTGACGATATTGGGCACATGGGTCTGCTCCACGCCCTTTTCGATATAGACCGGAGAGAGGTGGGTGCTTGCGGGGGATTGGGGATCACCCCAGGCGGGGAAATCCATGGTGCCATAAAAGAGGATGCCGCCGGTCACCAGGGTAGCCAGTAATGCTAGCGTTTTCAATCCTTGCTCCTCCGGCTGGTCCGCAGAATCGCGGCGAGAAAGAGTACAGTACTGATCCCCGCCCCGACGGTCGCCTCGGTGAAGGCCACATCGACGGCGCCCATCTCAGCCCAGAGCAGGCACATCAAAAAACTGTAGACCCCGAAGATAACCGTTGCTGAAAGCAGGTCCTTGACGTTGATGACCGCCAGGGCACAAATCACGACTAAGGCCAGGATAAGAAGGTCCAGCTGCCAGATCATTTCTTTTTCTTCTCCTTCGACCAGGGCTCAACGCCGACAATAAGGGCCGCCTCGGTCACCGCATGGGTCGCTGTGGGACTGGCCACGAAGACCAACACCGCAATGAAAAGAATTTTGACAAAGACCAGAAAATTGCCGAAGGAAAAATCCCCGAGGGCATAGCAGGCAACCCCGGCCGCCACCAGCACCGAGGCAAACGAATCGCACTTGCCGGCGGCATGGAGACGGGTATAGAAGTCAGGGAACCTGAGAAGCCCCAGCGTCCCGACGGCAAAAAAGAACAGACCCGCAGTGATCAGCAGGGCAGACACAATCGACATCCCCGGCCTCCTTTATTCAGCGTCTTCGAGATGCACACTGCCGCGGCGCAAAAAGTACTTGGCCGCACCGAGAGTGGCAATGAAGTTGAGCATGGCGTATGCGATGGCAATATCGACAAACATGCCGACATTGTCGAAAAGAACCCCGATGATCAGCAACAGCACCGTGGTCTTGGTGCCGATAACATTGCCGCCGAGAATCCGGTCCAGAACGGTCGGCCCCGCGACCACCCGGTAGAGGGAAAGAGCCATCAGCAAAACCAGAGCGATACCGGAAGCAAGAAAAAACTGCTCCATCATGCGTCCCCTTCCAAAGCCGCCGCGACCTTTCGCTCCATATCCCCGGGCAGGGATTCGGCAGCGTCCTGGGTCAGGGCATAAACCAGAAATTCGTCCTCATGGATATTTACGGTGATCGTCCCGGGAGTCAGGGTGATCGACTGGGCGAAAGTGACCTTGGAGATCGGCCTCTTGAGGGTTGTCTTGAAACGAAACAGGCGGGGATCGATCATATCGAGCATCCGTGGATGGAGCACGATATACGCGACCTGCAGATTGGCGAGCACAATCTCCCAGAAAAGCCAGGGGAAATAGAGGATTATTCCCAGAATGCCCTTCCCCCAGGACTTGCTCTCCCCGTAAAAGAGGAGTTCGTGGCTGAAATGGGCAACCAGCAGACAGGAAACCACCCCGAGGGAAAGATGAAAGGGATCAAACATCCCCGACATGATTACCCAGAAGGCAAGCATGATAAAAAAAGTGGCAATTTTGGCCATAGCCCCAACCCTCCACAAAACAGCCCGATATCAACAGGGCGCCAGCAAATGCAAGGCCCCAAAGAGACCAGGAATTTATTCGACAGCCCCAACGATATGCAATTAAAAGGCCACAAGCAAATCGAAAAACAAAACGCCTTTTACTTACCATGCCAAAGAGAAGGCGGTCAAGAAATTCCGGCACATCGTCCTGACTTACTTAAGCAGAACTTCACCGTTAAAATTCAGCACCATAGTAAGTGCGTTTTTCACCATAACCAAACAGAACTTCGTTTTACCAAATGGCAAAATAAGAGCGACCAGTAAAACAGAGGCTCAGACATTATAGCAGACAAAGTCATTCCTGCTAAACCTAACTCAGCCACCGCAAAAAAAATGGCCAATTGCAGCCTGCCCCTCGAAACAAAGGTCCACTATCAGTTTCAGCCCAAAGACAAAATGTGGCACAAACCGCAACAAAACAAATGGAAACAAGCGTGCAATCAACAAGAATCGTTAACTTTTACCATTTTTCGCCCGACCCGCAGACTGCAAGGACTGCTCTTGGCGATTTTTCGCCAATCCCAGGCTTCGGAATTTTTATTCAGATTAAAGCTCTGACAGACATTTTTTGGAACCGACCAGGGGATTTCACGATGACCGGGCGTCGATTGCGGACCTGGGAACCGGGCATGTCCAAATAGAACGGCCTATCTTTTTGATGGGGAAATTGCATAATCTGCTTATGCACTTGGCTCCAGTTGACGCTAAATGGCCTCTAAAACACCGACCTCTAAATGATTCAGCGGTCGATTTTGGGGAATTGAAAATACAGAATTCAGAATACAGAAAAAAACAACGAAAAAGAAGTAGAGATTTTCTTCTGTATTTTACCTTCTGGCTTCTGAGTTCCCGTTGGCAAAACCCACGGCAGGACATTCCCCCCGGAGGCCAACCCACTGATCCGGCGTTGTTTTTCCTGTAGCCCTGTTATAATGATCCTATCCGGAGACTGGCTCGGGCCGGACCGGGCACACAACGAACATGAGCGCAAAAAGGAGCCAAGCCATGAAAAGGAAAGAATTTGAGGAGATCTGCAACGCCGTGAAGGCGGGCGGAGAAAAATACCTTGAAAACAAGGAGACCCAGTATACAGGCAAAATCATTGCCTGCAGCACG
>CALZIZ010000002.1 GCA_945787465.1 uncultured Desulfuromonadales bacterium | reverse complement strand
AGCCTCGATAATTTCACCCGCCGGATCAAGGACGACCTGATCATCAAACGCACCATCGGCGAGCATGTGGTCCAGGGCGAAACCGACCCGGCCGTGCGCCAGTTCAAGGTCGACAACTGGTACCGTAACCTGGTGCAGCAGACTCCGGTGACCATCTTCGATGCAGAGCTCAAGGCCCTGGTCAACGGCGCTGGCGGCGGCTGCGGCGGAGGGTGTTGCGGGTGAAAAGCCGTGATTCGTGATTGGTAATAAAATCATAGAAACGTAAAAGCATCAGCCACAGAGGGCACAGAGAGCACGGAGAAAGGCTTAAGAAACAGACAGGTTTTAATCTCTGTGTTCTCTGTGACCTCTGTGGCAAAAAAAGGAGTTTCTAAAAAATGAGCGATCGTCAGGATAAGCGCGCACAGTTTGAACAGGGTGGCAAGAAGAGTCCGGCGGGTAAGATTGCCGTGGTGGTTGTCGCTGTAGTTGCGATTGCGGTGGGGGCCTGGGCTTATATGGGCGGAACTGCGGGTTCGGGCAAGTATCCCCAGCCAGCCTCGAGCCAGGGGATGTTGACCATCCCGGTGTCCGAGGTCGGTGACGGCAAGGCCCATTTCTTCAGCATGGCCAACGGCGAGACCTCGATTAACTTCTTTGTGGTCAAGAGCAATGATGGTGTCATCCGGGCCGCTTTCGACACCTGTGATGTCTGTTACCGCGAGCAGAAGGGCTACCGCCAGGAAGGCGATGTCATGGTCTGCAACAACTGCGATCAGAAGTTTCACACCAACATGATTAATGATGTCAAGGGCGGTTGCAACCCGGCCCCGCTCAAGCGCGCCGTGAGGGACGGACAGGTACTGATCGCCGCTGCTGACCTCTTTCAGGGGACCTGGTACTTCAAAGGGCAGGCCAAGCAATGAGACTGCGCAACATCGCCTTTAACAACCTGCGCCGGCGCAAGGCCCGCATGGCGTTTCTGGTGGTCGGGCTGCTGATCGGCATCGCTACGGTGGTGACGCTGATCTCGTTGACCACTGCCCTGACTATGGAAGCCGAGCATAAGCTTGACAACTTTGGCGCCAATATTCTGATCACCCCCCGCAGCGACAGTCTCTCGCTCTCCTACGGAGGGATCTCGCTGGGCGGGGTGACGGTCGATCAGCAGGAGATCCGTGAGCAGGATCTGGCCCGCATCCAGGCCATCCCCAACAACCGCAATATCGGCGCAGTGGCTCCCAAGGTGCTCGGCTTGGTGCAGGTCAGGGGGCAGCGTGCCCTGCTGATGGGGGTCGATTACGAGAAAGAGTTTCACCTCAAGCGCTGGTGGTCGGTGGATGGCCGACCGCTGGCCGGCCATGATGAACTGGTCGTCGGCAGCGCCGCGGCGCGCACCCTGGGGCTGGCCATGGGCGACACCCTGGAGTTGGAAGACGAGACGTTTACCGTGACCGGCATTCTTCGCGAAACCGGCTCCCAGGACGATGACCTGTTGATTGTTTCGCTACGCTCGGCCCAATGGTTGCTCGGCAAACCGGGAACAGTATCGCTGGTCGAGGTTGCGGCGCTTTGTGGCGACTGCCCCATCGAGGATATGGTGAACCAGATCTCTGCAGCCCTGCCGGATGCAAAGGTCAGCGCCATCCAGCAGGTGGTCAGGACCCGCATGCATGCCCTGGAGCAGTTCAAGACCTTCTCCTTCGGGGTGGCCGGGGTGGTGATTCTGATCGGTGCGCTGGTGGTCTTTGTCACCATGATGGGCTCGGTCAACGAACGCACCCGGGAGATCGGCATCTTTCGCGCCCTTGGCTTTCGCCGCGGTCACGTGGTGGGGCTGATTCTCATCGAAGCCTCCACAGTAAGCCTGGTGGCCGGCCTGCTCGGTTTTCTCGTGGGGATGGGGGCGACGCGGCTGGTTCTGCCATTTCTTGCCGAGGAACATCCGCACCTGGTCTGGAGCCCTGAACTGGCGGGCGGTGCGTTGCTGCTGGCGCTGGTGGTCGGAACCCTGGCCTCTTTTTACCCGGCGCTGCACGCCAGCCGCATGGACCCCAATGAGGCTTTGAGGGCCCTTTGAAAAGCCGTGATTTGTGACTCGTGAATGGTGAATGGGGAAAAACTATGAGTTTTATTGAGATAACAAACCTGAAGAAGCATTACATCAGCAATGCCGACTGTGTTGAGGCGCTCAGGGGGCTTGAGTTGGCGGTGGACGAGGCGACCTTTCTTGGGGTGATGGGCCAGTCCGGGTCGGGAAAGAGTACTTTTCTCTCGATTCTTGGGGGTTTGAGTCATCCTACCGCCGGGCAGGTGCTGGTCGACGGTATCGACCTTTATGCCCTGGGGCAGGAAAAGCTTGCCGATTTTCGCCGCGAATATCTTGGCTTCGTCTTTCAGTCCTTCAACCTGGTGCCTTATCTGACCGCTCTGGAAAATGTCATGCTGCCGCTGGCGGTGAAAAAGGATTCATCAGCTTCCAAGCGCCAGCGAGCTATGGAGCAGCTGGAACGGGTCGGCCTGGCTGATCGTGGATCGCACCTGCCGAGCCAGCTCTCCGGTGGCGAGCAGGAGAGGGTGGCCATTGCCCGGGCCCTGGTCAACCGGCCGCCGTTGATCCTGGCCGATGAGCCCACCGGCAGTCTCGATACAGCGACCGCCGCGGAAATCATGGCCCTGTTTCAGCAACTCAACGCCGAGGGGCTGACCATTGTCATGGTCACCCATAACCCGGAAAATCGTGATTATTTTCATCGCACCCTGGTGCTGCGTGACGGGCTGGTTGCAGAGGATCTGCGCTCAGCAGGCAACACCTTTAAACAGGCCGGGTAGCTCGTGACGAGTGAGGCGAGTTGCCAACGCTTGCCCCATATCCCCGGCTTATCTAAAGGATAAACAGCTTTGGTCCTGATCTTTTTGCTTATACTGGCCTTTCTGGCGATGGGGATTCTTGCCGAGCTGGAGCGTGGCGAAGAGCAGGCCCCGGCAGATGCCGGGACCTGCCCCTGCTGCGGGCAGCAGGTCGAAGGCCAGTGGCTGCTCTGCCCCCGCTGCCAAGCCCAGGTGACGGCCGTCTGCCCCGACTGCGGCCAGAGCGTGGCATCCTTTCATCGTTATTGCCCCCATTGCGGGCGGCAAAGGGGGGCACTGCGTGAAGCGTAACCTGGTTCGCGCCCTGGTGCTGGCAGCCATGGTGGTGGTCAGCGTGGGCAGTTATAACATCTGGTCATATTGCGATGGCCGCTGCAGCAGTCGCACCTTTTTTACTCTCGGCCCGCCGGGGCTTATTCTTCTGGCCGGAATCTCCCTGGCCGTCACCGCGCTTCTGGTGCTCAAGTTCCGTCGTTTAAGCTGTTATTACCGCAACCACTGCCGCTGCGGCCAGGCCCTTGGCCAGAGCTGGAAATTTTGCTCCGCCTGCGGCCAGTCCCGTCCCCGGACATCAGCCTGATTTCCCTTTCTCCCCCCCCCTTGTAACAAACCTTCAACCCAATAGTTTTGGCCACCAGGTTTCCGGTAGAACCGAAATCTCTGGATTCCTGTGGTCTTTTTGGGTTCCCTTTATTCCCTCCCTGCTGCAAAATTTGAAATCAGCCCGTTACTTGAGTTTGATAGTGTAGTAACGATTCAGGTGTGCAGATCTATACAAGTACCTGAAAATAAACGAATTAGAAGGATGGAAACAGTTGGCAGGAAATAGTCATCGGGATGATTAGAGGCTTTATTGACTCTCTGGTGGTTGTTTCTGGTGTTTTTACTTGACATGTATGGTGTAGTTAGATAGTCTTCCACGAAATAAAATTGAGTGAAGCGCTGTTGAATTGAGGCGCTGTCGATTAAGGTCAGTATCGAAAATCTTCGAGGCGTACAAATGGAAACTACCCGTCGCAGCATTGTGAAAGCCCTGTCATGGAGAATTCTGGCGACAGTGATTACCACTGTTATTGTTTACCAGGTTACCGGTGAAATGGAATTTGCCGCGGGTATTGGCCTTGCGGATACCAGCATCAAGTTTCTGGTGTACTTTGGCCACGAACGGATCTGGAACCGCGTAAACTATGGTCGCGAAGAAAAACAGCCCGAATACATAATCTAACCCTTCTGGAGGATTTCCATGTCTTTGCCCTCTGAAAAAAACATCCAGCTACCCGAACTCCCCCAGGAGGCCAGTCCGGCCGAGATCATTTCTGCCGGCCTGAAAGTTGCCGACGGCCCTGTGGCTCTGGCCTGCTCTTTCAGCGTCGAAGATGTGGTGATTGTCGACCTGCTGCAAGAGGTCGCCCCCCAAGTCCGGCTTTTTGCCCTCGACACCGGTCGCCTCAACGAGGAGACCTACGAGGTGGCAGAGGCCGTGTCCCAGCGTTACGGCATCGCTATCGACTGGTTCTTTCCTGAGCGCGACGCCGTAGAAAAGCTGGAGCGAGAGAAGGGGCTGTTTTCCTTTCGCGAAAGTCTGGACAATCGCCACGAATGCTGCCGCATCCGCAAGGTCGAGCCGCTGCAACGTGCCTTGAAGGGGCTCGGCGGCTGGATTACCGGGTTGCGTCGCGAGCAGAGCGTCACCCGCACCGGGCTGGCTCCCCTCGAAGTTGATACCAGCAACGGCGGCATCCTCAAGATTAATCCGCTGCTCGAGTGGAGCGAGGCGCAGGTCTGGGAGTACGCCGAAAGCAAACGTCTGCCGGTCAACAAACTGCACCGCCAGGGTTACCCCTCCATCGGCTGCGCCCCCTGCACCCGGGCCATCAAGGACGGCGAGCACCCCCGGGCCGGGCGCTGGTGGTGGGAGGATCCGGAGCACAAGGAGTGCGGGCTGCATCGGAGATGAAGGCAGAAGGTAGAATTCAGAAGACAGAATGTAGAAGGAGAAACGGGTTTTTGACTTTCTTCTACCTTTTACCTTCTGCATTCTGGTTTGAAAAACCCCTGGAACACCCGAAGACATTCGGGAGGGAGTAAAGAGATATGAGTACCAAAATGACCCATCTGCGCCAGCTCGAGGCGGAAAGCATTCACATTCTCCGCGAGGTCGCGGCCGAGTTCGAAAACCCGGTGATGCTCTATTCTGTCGGGAAAGATTCCGCCGTGATGCTGCATCTGGCGCGCAAGGCCTTCTTTCCGGCCAAGATTCCTTTTCCGCTGATGCACGTCGATACGACCTGGAAGTTTCGGGAGATGATCGAGTTTCGCGACCGCATGGCGAACGAATGCGGCTTCGAGCTGCTGATTCACAGCAACGAGGATGGCATCCGTCAGGGGGTCAGCCCCTTTACCCACGGCTCGGCACTGTATACAGATGTCATGAAGACCGAGGGGCTCAAGCAGGCTCTGGACAAGTACAAGTTCGATGCGGCCTTCGGCGGCGCAAGGCGCGACGAGGAAAAATCGCGGGCCAAGGAGCGGATCTTTTCCTTTCGCACCGAGACCCACCGCTGGGATCCGAAAAGCCAGCGCCCCGAGCTTTGGAACCTCTATAACGCCAAGGTGCGCCCCGGTGAGAGCATCCGTGCCTTTCCGCTCTCCAACTGGACCGAGCTTGACGTCTGGCAGTACATCTACCTCGAGGATATCCCCATTGTTCCGCTTTACTTTGCCAAGGAGCGCCCGGTGGTTGAGCGTGACGGCATGCTGATCATGGTCGACGACGAGCGCCTGCAGCTGCGCCCCGGCGAGAAGGTTGAAATGAAGTCGGTGCGCTTCCGTACCCTGGGCTGCTACCCGCTGACCGGGGCGGTTGAATCGACCGCCGCCACCCTGCCGGAGATCATCCAGGAGATGCTGCTCACCCGCACCTCGGAGCGCCAGGGGCGACTGATCGACCACGATCAGGCCGGCTCCATGGAGAAGAAGAAGCAGGAGGGGTACTTTTAGCGTCGAGCGTTAAAAGTTCAATTCAAGATTTCGAATTTTGGATTTTGAATTTAATTCAAAATCAAGAATTCAAAATTCAAAATTTATGGAGTTATACGTATGGCTCACCAATCTGATCTGATCGCCGAGGACATCCACGCCTATCTCAAGACCCAGGAAGAGAAGGGGATGCTGCGCTTTATCACCTGCGGCAGCGTCGACGACGGCAAGAGTACCCTGATCGGCCGCCTGCTCTGGGATTCGAAGATGGTCTTCGAGGACCAGTTGGCCGCCCTTGAGGCCGACAGCAAGCGCGTCGGCACCCAGGGGGAGAATATCGACTACGCCCTGCTGCTCGACGGCCTGCAGGCCGAGCGCGAGCAGGGGATCACCATCGATGTCGCCTACCGCTTCTTCTCGACCGACAAGCGCAAGTTCATCGTCGCCGACACCCCGGGCCACGAGCAGTATACCCGCAACATGGTCACCGGAGCCTCCACCGCCCAGGTCGCGGTTATCCTCATCGACGCCCGCAAGGGGGTGTTGACCCAGACCCGGCGGCACAGCTACCTGGTGTCGCTGGTCGGTATCCGCAACGTCGTACTGGCGATCAACAAGATGGACCTGGTCGACTACAGCGCCGAGCGTTTCCAGGCCATCCTCGAAGAGTATGAACTTTTCGCCGCGGGCCTGGGCTTTGAACAGGTCACCGCCATCCCCATCTCTGCCCTGGAGGGGGATAACGTGCTGATGCACAGTGACAAGACCCCCTGGTACCAGGGGCCGACTTTGATGGAGCATCTGGAAACCGTCCAGGTCGACGATGTCGCGGCGAGCAAGCCGTTTCGCATGCGGGTCCAGTGGGTCAACCGGCCGAATCTCGACTTTCGCGGTTTCTGCGGCACCATTGCCTCGGGGGTGATCCGCCCCGGTGACGAGGTGCTGGTGAGCTCATCGGGCCAGACCAGCCGCATCGAGCGCATCGTCACCATGGATGGCGACCTGCCCGAGGCCGTCGCCGGCCAGGCCGTGACCCTGACCCTGACCGACGAGATCGACATCAGTCGTGGCGACATGCTTGGTGCCTCCGAAGCACGGCCTTATTTCGCCGAGCAGTTCGAGGCCAGCCTGGTCTGGTTGCACGAAGAGGCCCTGCTGCCCGGGCGCAGTTACCTGCTCAAGGCCGGTTCATCCACGGCGCCCGCCCAGGTCAGCGACCTCAAGTTCAAGGTCAACGTCAACACCCTGCAGCAGGAACCAGGCAAAACCCTGGCCCTGAACGAGGTGGGGGTGTGTACCATTAGTGCCAGCAAGCCGATCTCCTTCGATCGCTACCTGGATAACGGGGGCACCGGCAATTTCATTCTCATCGATCGCCTGACCAACGCCACCGTCGGCGCCGGTATGATCTCAGCGCCGCTGCAGCGTGGCACCGACAGTCACTGGCAGTCGCTCGACATCGACAAGCAGGCCCACGCCGAACTCAAGGGACAAAGCCCGAAAGTTCTCTGGTTTACAGGGCTGCCGGCGGCGGGCAAGTCGACCATCGCCAACCTGGTTGAGAAAAAGCTCCACAGTCTCGGCCGGCATACCTATATCCTCGATGGCGACAACCTGCGTCATGGCATCAACCGCGATCTCGACTACAGTGACGCAGACCAGGTCGAACATATCCGCCGGGTTGCCGAAATGGCCAAACTGTTTGTTGACTCGGGGCTGATTGTGATAGCTTCGGTCGTCTCGCCTTTCAGGAGCGAGCGCCGCATGGCCCGCGAAATCCTGGAGCCGGGGGAATTTATCGAAATCTTCGTCGATACCCCCCTCGAGGTCTGCGAGCAGCGCGATACCACCGGGGTGTACAAGAAGGCCCGCGCCGGAGAGTTGCAACATGTGACCGGTATCGACTCGATTTACGAACCGCCCGAGTCGCCCGAGATCGTCGTTCACGGGGCCCAGGCGTCGCCTGAGGAAATCGCCGAGCAGATCGTCAAGGAGCTTTGTAGAAGGTAGAAGGTAGAAGGTAGAAGGTAGAAGGTAGAAGGTAGAAGGTAGAAGGTAGAAGGTAGAAGGTAGAAGGTAGAAGGTAGAAGGTAGAAGGGGGCCGGCGGTTGCTCTATCGGTCCTTGCTTCTTGATCCTTAATATATTGGAAGGTCAAAGAGAATGTTCATGTCCACAGCCGGTGCTATTGATTTTCAGAAGCTGCGCATTGACGGGATTTACCAGCAGGACAAGGAGGGCAACCTGATGTTGCGGGTGAAGGTGCCCGCCGGGGTGATCTCCGGCCTGCAGGCAAAGCGGGTCGCGGCCATTTCTGAGCGTTTTTCCAACGGGGTGCTGCATCTGACCAGCCGTGGCTCAATTGAGTTGCACTGGGTTCAGTGGCCTGATCTGCCTGCGGTGACATCCGAGCTGACGGCTGTGGGGCTGACTTCGCGCGGCGCCTGCGGCGGAGCGGTGCGGGGCATCTCTTGCAGTACCGGCCTGTCCGAAGGCTTCGGGGAGGTTCAGGTGCTGGCCAGGAAGCTGCAGCGGCACTTTGCCGGCAATCCTCATTTCGAGGGGTTGCCCAAAAAGTTCAAAATCGCCGTTGAAGGCAGTTATGAAGGCTCGCGCCACCTGATTCAGGATCTGGGGCTGGTTTACCTGGGGACCGAGGACGGTCAGCGCTGGTACGACGTCTGGGCGGCAGGCGGTCTGGGCCGCCAGCCCACCGAAGCCTTCAAACTGGCAGGGCGGGTTGCGGAAAACCGGGTGATCCCCATCGTCGAAGCGGTGGTGCGGGTTTACAAGACCCACACCCCCAAACCCAAGCGCCTCAAGCATCTGGTTCAGAAAATTGGTGAACAGCGGTTTCGTGAACTGGTCGAGGTCGAGCCGGCTTTCGGTAAGACCCTCGAGATCGCCACGCCCCTCGATGGGGCCCTGACTGCCAAAGGCGAGCGGGTCGTGGTGCCGGTTTTCGCCGGTGAGCTTGCGGCGGCCGACATGAATCGACTGGCCGACTTGGCCGACGAGCACGCAGGGGGCTACCTGACCCTTACCGCCGACCAGGATGTGGCTTTGTTTGTTGATGGCGAGTCCGGTGGCGATGCGCTGCGCAAGGCCCTTGACGAGGCGGGTTTTGGCGGGCCACAGGTCACCTTCAGGGTCTGCCCCGGCAACCACGAGTGCTGCATGGGGCTTTCGGCCACACGCGATGTGACCCGGCAGGTGGTTGAAGCTCTGGGCGCGAAAGGTAGGGAGGCCGTCTGGGCGATCTCGGGTTGCCCCAATTCCTGCTCCCAGCCCCAGCTTGGTGATTATGGCATCATCACCTCGAAACTTGTTTCCGGTGACGGCGGCAAAAAAGCGCCCCGCTTTGACCTGTACCGCCGGGAAGGAAAGGCGTTTGGCCAGGCGATCCGCCAGGGTTTGAGCCTTGAACAGTTGCTGGCAGCGGTGGGGGAGATCGGCTGAGGTTTGGCTGTAACCGATTTCCTTTTGGGGCTGCCAGACCTGCCAGAAAGTGCTCTACTTCTTCGCAAAACACCCATCTGATAACACCCGACAAAACAGGGAACGCACCGAGCGTTCCCTGTTTTGGTTTGGTGCCTTAAATTAAATCACAACCATTTGTTCTGACGTAGAAAATTCCCCTTGCCCCTGCCTCTTGCGTGCCTTGACATCCCCTTGGCTTTTCTTTACTCTGAGCCGGTTTGTAATCCCCTGCCAGTCGAAAGGACCAATCACCATGCGTGTTACCGCTGTTATCCCAGCTCGTTACGCCTCCACCCGGTTTCCCGGAAAGCCCCTTGCAGAGATTCATGGCAAGCCGATGATCCAGTGGGTTTACGAGCGTACCGCCCAGTCGAAGTTGATCGACCAGGTAATCGTGGCCACGGATGACGAGCGGATCAGCAACGCCGTGAAGGGTTTCGGAGGCGCGGTGCAGATGACCCGCGCCGACCATCCCACCGGCACCGACCGCCTGGCCGAGGTGGCCGCCCGCATCGAGACGGACCTCGTGGTTAATGTCCAGGGGGATGAGCCGATGATCGACCCGCAGATGATCGACCAGGCAGTGGTGCCCCTGGTGGCCGATGACTCCATCCCCATGGGGACGCTGATGACCCCTCTGGGCTCGGTGGAGGAATACCTTAACCCCAACGTGGTCAAGGTGGTGGTTGATCGTCAGGGGTTCGCCCTTTATTTCAGCCGCGCCCCCATCCCCCACGGGCGGGATCTCGCCGATGATCTATCCGCTCACTTTTCAGCCCTGCCTGCCTTTAAGCATATCGGCTTGTATGTCTATCGGAAGAACTTTCTGCTCGCCTATCCCCGCCTCGAGGCGACGCCCCTGGAAAATCTGGAAAAACTCGAGCAGCTCAGGGCGCTGGAGCATGGTCACAAAATCCGCGTTTCCGAGACGAAACTCCTCAGTTACGGTGTGGATACGCCAGAGGACCTGGAGCGGGTGAGGGCGAGGTTGCAGATGAATTCCCCGCGGTAAATTTTCGGTTTTCTTTTACGGGCCATCTGTGTAGAATCACCCCTTTGGGCAAAACTTTATGAAGTTGAATTTTAACACTTTTTCATATAGATCTGACGGTTAGGACAAAAGGAGTTTCAATGAAGACCAAGTTTCTTTTTATCACCGGTGGCGTTGTTTCCTCGCTCGGCAAGGGGCTGGCTGCCGCTTCGATCGGCGCCCTGATGGAAGCGCGGGGCCTGCGTGTGTCGATGCAGAAGATGGATCCCTACATCAATGTCGACCCGGGAACCATGAGCCCTTTTCAGCACGGCGAGGTGTTCGTCACCGATGACGGCGCCGAAACCGACCTGGATCTAGGCCACTACGAACGCTACACCACTGCCCTTTTGTCCCGTAAGTCGAACTTCACCACTGGCCAGGTCTACGATTCGGTGATCCGCAAGGAGCGCCGGGGCGACTACCTCGGCGGCACGGTCCAGGTGATCCCGCATATCACCAACGAAATCAAGAGCAAGATTCTCGAAAATGCCAAGGGGGCCGACCTGGCCATCGTCGAAGTCGGCGGGACCGTTGGCGACATCGAGTCGCTGCCCTTTATGGAGGCGATCCGCCAGTTTCGCACTGATCGCGGCCACGAGAACGTCCTCTATATCCACCTGACCCTGGTCCCCTACATCCCCACCGCCGGGGAGCTCAAGACCAAGCCGACCCAGCACAGCGTTAAGGAGCTTCGCGAAATCGGCATTCAGCCGGACATCCTGCTCTGCCGCTGCGACCGCGAGATCCCCCGGGACATGAAGAGCAAGATCGCCCTGTTCTGCAACGTGAAGGAGAAGGCGGTCATTACCGCCCGCGATGTGGATTCGATCTACGAGGTGCCCATCGCCTATCATGAGCAGGGGCTGGATGAGCGGGTCGTCGAGCATCTCAATATCTGGACCAAGGCGCCTGATCTGGCGGCCTGGGAGCGAATCGGCAAGCGGGTCAAGGACCCGGCCTCGGAAACGACTATTGCCATTGTCGGCAAGTACGTGGAGTTGACCGAGAGTTACAAATCGCTGGCCGAGGCGCTGACCCATGGTGGCATTGCCAACGACTGCAAGGTCAATCTCATATACGTCGATTCCGAGTCTCTCGAGCGCCACGGCATTAACGGTACCTTCGACCAGGTCGACGGCATCCTGGTTCCCGGCGGCTTCGGCGAGCGCGGCAGCGAAGGGAAAATCGCCGCGATCCGCTACGCCCGCGAGAACAAGGTGCCCTTTTTCGGCATCTGCCTGGGGATGCAGATGGCGGTGGTCGAATATGCCCGCTACGTCTGCGGCATCGAAGAGGCCCACTCCGCCGAATTTAAAGAAGACGCCAAGAATCCGGTTATCCACATCATGGAAGACCAGAAGTCGGTCAAAGGCAAGGGCGGCACCATGCGCCTGGGCGCCTATCCCTGCACCCTGGCCAAGGAGACCCTGGCCCGCAGAATTTACGGCAAGCAGAATATCTCCGAGCGCCACCGGCACCGTTTTGAGTTCAACAACAACTACCGCCAGAAGCTTGAGCAGGCTGGGCTGAGTCTGTCGGGGATCAATCCCGAGTCTGATCTGGTGGAAATTGTCGAACTGGCCGAGCACCCCTGGTTTCTGGGTTGCCAGTTCCACCCCGAATTCCGCTCCCGGCCCATGGCCCCGCACCCGCTGTTCGAGTCTTTCGTCGGAGCCTGCCTGAAGCAGGGGACGGAGAAATAAGATGGTTCGCGAAGTTTCCGTCGGTAACCTGGTTTTTGGCGGCAATCGGCCCCTGGTACTGATTGCCGGGCCCTGCGCCATTGAAAACGAAGACCTGACCCTGCGCATCGCCGGCTACCTCAAGCAGCTGTGCACCGAGCTCGGTGTCGGGTTGGTATTCAAGGCCTCTTACGATAAGGCCAACCGCACCTCGGTCGACTCCTTCCGCGGTCCCGGCATGGATGAGGGGCTGCGCATCCTGCAGAAGGTCAAGGATGAGTTCGAACTGCCGGTTCTCTCCGACGTTCATGGCGAGTCTCAGGTCCAGGCAGCTGCTCAGGTTCTTGATATCATTCAGATCCCCGCTTTTCTCAGCCGGCAGACCGATCTGCTGGTGGCCGCCGGACGCACTGGTAAGGTGGTCAACGTCAAAAAGGGGCAATTTCTGGCTCCCTGGGACATGGCCAACGCCGTGGGTAAGATCGAATCGACGGGCAACAGCAATATTCTGCTCACCGAGCGTGGTGCCTCCTTCGGTTATAACAACCTGGTGACCGATATGCGCTCGCTGGTGATCATGCGCGAAATCGGCTTCCCGGTCATCTACGATGCCACCCATTCGGTGCAGCTTCCCGGCGGCTCGGGCACGTCCTCCGGGGGGCAGCGGCAGTTCGTGGCGCCCCTGTCGCGGGCAGCGGTGGCCGCTGGTATCGACGGGCTGTTCTGGGAGGTGCATGAAAATCCCGAGCAGGCTTTGTGCGACGGGCCCAATTCGTTGCCCCTGCAGAATCTTCGCGGGATGCTCGAGCAGATGCTGGCGATCGACGCAGTCGTAAAAAAAAGGTAAAAGGTTAAAGGATAAAGGAATAGGGTTTGGTTGTTTTTACTTGAACCTTGCACCTTGAGCCTTTTAACCTGGAGTTTATATGATCGAAACCGCAAAGAAAGTACTTAAAATAGAGGCTGAGGCTGTGCTGGCTTTGGCCGCGCGCATCGATGGCGATTTTGAGAAGGCTGTCGAGATGATCCTGGCCTGCAAGGGGCGGGTGGTGATTACCGGGATGGGCAAGTCGGGACTGATTTGCCAGAAGGTCGCCGCGACCATGGCTTCGACTGGCACCCCGGCGTTTTTTCTGCACCCAGCCGAAGGCATCCACGGCGACCTGGGCATGCTCATGAGGGGTGATCTGGTGATCGCCGTCTCCAATTCGGGCGAAACCGAAGAGGTGTGCCGCATCCTGCCGGTGATCAAGCGCATGGGCCTGCCGCTGGTGACTATGAGCGGCAACCCCAGATCGACCCTGGCCCGGGCAGGAGATGTATTTCTCGATATCTCCATCGAGGAAGAGGCCTGCCCCCTGGGGTTGGCTCCTACCGCCAGTACCACGGCCACCCTGGCCATGGGCGATGCCCTGGCGGTGACCCTGTTGATCCAGCGCGGGTTCAAAGAGGAGGACTTCGCCCTCTTTCACCCCGGTGGTGCTCTCGGTAAGCGGCTGCTGCTGCGGGTGGAAGAATTGATGCATACCGGCGACCAGGTTCCCATGGTCAGCCCGGATACGCCCCTTAAAGACGCCCTCTTCGAGATCACCAACAAAAAGCTCGGAATTACCGGAGTCGTCGATGCCCAGGGGGAACTGCTCGGGGTCTTTACCGACGGCGACCTGCGCCGGGTGATGGAGAAGGGGATTGATTGCCTGATGCGCCCCATCTCAGAGGTGATGTCGCAGAACCCCAAGCGGATACTACGCTCCAATCTCGCAGCTAAGGCCCTGCAGCGGATGGAGGAGCATACCATTACTTCGCTCTTTGTCTTCGAAGAGGATCAGAGCCGCTCACCGGTAGGAATTGTCCACATGCACGATCTTCTCAGGGCGGGGGTGGTATGATGAAAGCACAACTGGAAAAAATACGCCTGTTGCTGCTCGATGTCGACGGTGTTATGACCGACGGGCGCATCGTTTATGATAACAACGGAGTCGAGACCAAGGCCTTCGACGTCAAGGACGGCCATGGCCTGAAAATGCTGCAGCGCACCGGAGTTCGGGTCGGCATCATTACTGGGCGCCAGTCCGAGGTGGCCAGGCTGCGCGCTGCCGAACTCGGCATCGACATCCTCTATCAGGGGGCCAAGGATAAGCTGATTCCCTATCGGGAAATCCTCGAATCTCTTGGCCTGAGCGATCAGCAGGTGGCCTATGTGGGGGATGATCTGGTCGATCTGCCGATCCTGCGTCTGGTCGGTTTTTCAGCCACGGTGGCCGATGCGGTGCCCGAGGTCAAGCCCTTGGTGCATTATGTGGCCAGCAAACCCGGCGGCCGAGGGGCGGTCCGTGAAATCTGCGACCTGCTGCTCAAGGAGTCGGGCCGCTGGGATGAAGTGACCGCCCGGTATTTCAGCTAGGGTCTCTTTGCCCGTAGTGCTGGTTCTAACATCGGACAATCCAAAGACAACCATTCAGCCCCGGGCCGTGCGCCTGCAGCGGTTGGCGTCTGGGGGCCCTACAAATCTCGTGCCAATCGACCAATAATCGTCTTTACAGCCTCTGGGCATGGTGGTATACTGACAAAACTTATGATGCACAAGCTAAATGTCCGTAATTTATTGGCTTTTGTCATCCTTGCGCTGGCCGCAGGCTTGACTGCTGTGGTCGTGGTTAATTTTCGCCGGGGAGGGCCGGAAGAGCTTCTCGAAGCCCTGCCGAAAAATATTGACCTCGCCCTTAAGGAAGTCAGCTACACCGAATCTGAAAACGGCAGTCGGCGCTGGACGCTGCTGGCCGATGCCGCCGCTCACAGTGTTCAATCGGGCATTGCTAAGCTGGAAAATATCCGCATGACCTTTTTTGATCCGGAGGGTGTGGAGGAGGGTTCTCTGCAGGCCCGGCAGGGGGCCATCCAGACCGAGTCCCGAGAGGTCGAGGTGCAGGGCGAAGTCGTTTTGACCAGCCCCCGGGGGTACATCTTTTACACCGACGAGCTTCGTTACAACGACCAGCAGCGGATAATTTTTACTGAAGCTCCGGTAAGATTGGTGTCCGGGGATATGCAACTCAGGGGAACTGGTCTGCGGTTCCACGTTGAAAAAAACACCTTCGAACTTCTGGCGGATGTCAATGGCCGCCTGGAAAGTCTTGGAGACAGTCGCTGAACAGGATGCTCAAAAATACCATTATTCTTATCTGCGCCTTGCTTTGTCTTGTTGCCACTGCCGGAGCCCAGGATCCGTCTCCGGCAGTTCCCGTAGCCGAGCAACCGATTGAGATCAGTTCGGACCGACTCGAGGGAGATGATGCAGCAGGTGTGGTTCGCTTTCAGGGAAGCGTCGTGGCCCGCCAGGGAAAGTTGACCATCTATGCCGAGCAAGTGACCCTCTTTTACAAGCCCGGCAGTCGCGAGTTCGATCGTGTCGAAGCCTTCCAGTCGGTGCGCATCGTTCAGGGCAACCGGGTTGCCACCAGCGACAAGGCGGTTTATTTCAACCAGGAAGGGCGGGTGGTGCTTACCGGCTCGCCCAAAGTTCATCAGGGCGATGATTTTGTGCAGGGCGACGAAATTACGGTTTTTCTCAACGAAGAGAAGAGCATAGTCAAAAGCCGGCAAGGCAACCGGGTAAACGCGATTTTCCATCCTCAGGGGGCAAAGCCTTGAGTCGTAAGCTCAGTGCCCGGGGGTTATGTAAAAGCTACAAGAAGCGCGACGTGGTACGCTCGGTAGACTTGGAGGTCGGGTCGGGTGAGGTCATAGGACTGCTGGGACCAAACGGGGCCGGCAAAACAACCTCTTTCTACATGGTGGTGGGTCTGGTCCGTCCCGATGAGGGGCGGGTGTTTCTCGATGATCTCGAATTGACCGACCTGCCCATGTATCAAAGGGCCCGGAAGGGGATTTCCTACCTGCCCCAGGAGGCCTCGGTCTTTCGGAAGATGACCGTGGCTGAAAACCTGATGGCGATCCTTGAGACCCTCGATCTTTCAGCAGCAAAGCGCCGTAAGCGGCGCGATGAGTTGTTGGAAGATTTTCGCCTGACCCATGTTGCCAACTCCTATGGGTATGCCCTTTCGGGAGGCGAGCGGCGACGGGTTGAAATCGCCCGCGCGCTGGTGATTGAACCATCGTTCATTCTTCTGGACGAACCGTTTGCCGGCATCGATCCCATTGCTGTTATCGATATCCAGAACGTCATCTCGCACCTCAAGCAGCAGGGTATCGGTATATTGATTTCGGATCACAACGTACGTGAAACCTTGGGTGTTTGCGATAAAGCGTATATACTGAATGCAGGTGAGATTCTCGAATACGGAGAACCTGCCGAGATTGCCTCAAGCCCCAGGGCGCGAGCCATCTACCTCGGTGAAAAATTCAGGCTTTAAGCCGCCCCTATTTTCAGACATGGGTAAAACCTCGGGAGTGATATGGCTTTAGAAATCCGCCAACAACTTAAACTGAGCCAGCAACTGGTGATGACGCCCCAATTGCAGCAGGCCATCAAGCTGCTGCAGTTGTCGCGGATGGAACTGGTCGACATGGTTCAGCAGGAACTGGAGGAAAATCCTATTCTCGAGGAGGGGCAGGAGAACCTTGAGGAGAAGGACGTACGGGAAGAGTCCCCCGAGGCTGCAGAGGCCGAAGCTCCTGCCGAGCAGGTTCAGGAAGTTGAGGGGGAGTCCGAAGGCCTTAATGATATCGACTGGCAGACCTACCTTGAGGGGTACAACCTCGGTGGCTCGACGGCCGACTCCTATGAAGAAGACGAAGACCGTCCTTCCTACGAAAGCCTGCTGACCAGAAAGACGACCCTGAGCGACCACCTGATGTGGCAGCTCAACCTGGCCCGCATTGACAATTCGCACCGGCTGATTGCCGCTGAAATCATCGGCAACCTCAACGAGGATGGCTATCTTACAGCGACCCTCGAGGAGATTGGAACTGCCTGTGAAGTCGACCTCGACGCGGTCGAAAATGCCCTGGCGCTGGTTCAGGACTTCGATCCGGCCGGGGTGGCAAGCCGCAATCTGCGGGAGTGCCTGCTGAAACAGGTAAAGACCCTGGGCATGGAGGGCTCCCTGGTCGAGAGCATTCTGCGCGATCACATCGGCGAACTCGAAAACCGCAAATACCCCGCCATAGCCCGTTCTCTCGGGGTGACTCTGGACGAAGTGCTGGGGGCTGCCAAGGTCATCTCGGGCTTCGACCCTCGCCCCGGAAGCCAGTATGGACAGGAGGACGTTCATTACATTACCCCTGACATCTTCGTCTACAAGATCTCCGAGGAATATGTCGTTGTGCTCAATGACGAGGGGCTCCCCAATCTGCGCATCAACAGCTTCTATAGAAATGCCCTGGCAGAGGGCTCCAGTGTTGATGAGAAGGCCGGCGAGTATATCCAGGAAAAACTGCGTGGGGCGGTCTGGCTGATCAAAAGTATCCACCAGCGTCAACGGACCATCTATAAGGTCACCAAGAGTATTGTAAAATTTCAGCGCGACTTTTTCGACAAGGGCATCGAGTATCTCAAACCATTGGTCCTGCGCGACGTGGCAGAGGATATCGAAATGCATGAGTCGACCATCAGCAGGGTGACCACCAACAAATATGTCCAGACTCCGCAGGGACTTTTCGAGCTGAAGTATTTCTTTAACAGCGGCATTAATACCACCCAGGGGGAATCGGTCGCCTCAGAAAGCGTCAAGAGCCGTATTAAGGAAATTATCGCCGGAGAGAATGCCAAAAAACCATTCTCGGACCAGAAGATTGTCGAGATTCTCAAGGAAAACGGTATAGATATCGCGCGAAGAACGGTCACCAAATACCGCGAAATGCTCGGTCTTGGTTCTTCGACCGAAAGAAAACGCCTGTTCTAGAACGGGGTGCAATTGGCCTTCCCGCAAGGGGTGGTTATAATTCATACACAGTCGGTACGACCCCTGAGGGGGATTTTCAATAGGAGGTTTTAAAATATGCAAGTTGATGTCACGTTCAGACATATGGAAGTCAGCGATCCGGTCCGCGATTATGTTGAGGAAAAACTGACCCGGGTAAAAAAGTACATTGAAGAGCCCATTGATGCACAGACTGTGCTGTCGGTGGAAAAGAAAATCCGTCACAAGGCCGTGGTTACCATTACTGCTAAGGGAGTCACTATCAAGGCCTCTGACGAAACCAACGACATGTACGCCGCTATTGACGCGGTGGTTGACAAGATCGAGCGACAACTCAGACGCTACAAAGAAAAACTCAAGGAGCACAAGCCCTTGAGCGGGCGCGAGCGCCAGGTTCAGAAGACCGTTATGACCGCCGAGAGTATCGAAACCGGTGCCATCGAGCCTACCATCATCCGCTCCAACAGCTTCTCGGTCAAGCCGATGAACGTGGAGGAGGCGGTGATGCAGATGGACCTTCTGCACAAGGAATTCCTGGTTTTTACCGATGATTCAACGGAGGAAATCAACGTGGTTTACCGCCGCAAAGACGGAAACTACGGTTTGATCGTTCCCCAGGCAAAATAACTTATGTAATGGGCACCCCCGGGTGGAGGACTTCTTCTTCATCCCGGGGGTTGCTGCTTCTAAAAGGGTCGTAGGAAAGATATGAAAATTGTTGACCTGTTGAGCCCCGCCTCCATCGTTGCGGATCTCAAGGCGACCAAGAAGGATGAGGTCCTGGGTGAACTGACTGATGCGATCATGAAGAAAGAGGTCAGTCTTGAGCGGGACGAGGTTATTCGCGTACTGCAGGAGCGCGAGCGCCTTGGAAGCACCGGGATCGGCGAGGGTGTGGCGATTCCTCACGGCAAGTTAAAGGACCTGGAACAACTTGTCATATCTTTTGGCCGAAGCCGCGAAGGGATCGATTTTGATTCCATGGACGGTAAGCCTGCGCATTTGTTTTTTCTTCTTGTGGCCCCCGAAGAATCGGTGGGGGTGCATCTGAAGACCCTGGCAAGAATCTCCAAACTGTTGAAGAACTCTGCAGTTCGCAGTCGACTTGTAGAGGCCGGAGACAGTGAGCAGATTTACGATATTATCGCTTCTGAAGAGATGAACCTCTGAGCATTGGGACTTCATGGCCGGTCTGAGCATCCAAGACTTAATGGGAGAAAAAGAAGCGGGCCTTGATCTCGAACTTCTTGCAGGAGAGCGGGGTCTTGGCAAGTGCGTGACAGTCCCGCGCATTCAGAAACCCGGTCTTGCCCTGGCCGGTTATACGACCAATCTGCACCCTGATCGGATTCAGGTCCTGGGTTCCACAGAGTTGAGTTACCTCAACCAGTTAGCTAAGGAAAAGGCCGAAACCAACCTCCACGAGCTTTGCTGCCTGGACATTTGCTGCTTTATCATTACCAAGGGGCAGGAACCTCCCGAACTGCTGGTCCGCGAAACCGAAACTCATGGGATCCCCCTGCTTCGCTCCCACCTTCCGAGTTCAACCTTCATCTCCCTTATAACCAAGTTTCTTGAAGAGCGTTTGCTCGCCTCCACCACCATTCATGGCGTTCTGGTCGATGTATTGGGGGTTGGAGTACTGCTGATGGGCAAAAGCGGGGTCGGCAAGAGCGAATGCGCTCTCGACCTGGTTCTTAAGGGCCACCGCCTGGTCGCAGATGATGTTGTCAAGGTGCGCATGAAGCTGCCTGCCGTGCTTTTCGGCGAGGGCAGCGACCTGCTGCATTACCATATGGAAATCCGCGGGCTGGGGATTATCAACATCAAGCACCTCTTCGGGGTTGCCGCTATCCGCGAGCGCAAGAAAATTGACCTGGCCATAGAACTTGTCGAGTGGGATGAGGGCAAAGAATACGATCGGTTGGGGCTCGATGAGCAGACCTACCCTTTACTGGGGATTGAAGTCCCCCTGCTGAAAATCCCCGTGCGCCCCGGGCGCAATATCACCACTATCGTCGAAGTGGCAGCTCGCAACCAGTTGCTCAAGGAAATGGGCTATCACAGTGCCCTGGAGTTCCAGGATCGCCTCGAAAAACGTATGGCTGAGGTGGCCCACCTGCACGCTCACACGATCATTGGAGACAATCTGGAATGACCCCTACGCGGGTAATTATCATCACCGGGCTTTCCGGTTCAGGTAAGAGTTCGGCTGCCAGAGCTTTGGAGGATGAAGGATTTTTTGTCGTTGACAACCTGCCTTTGGTCCTGCTACCGCAGTTGCTGCAGCTTGTCGCACAGGGGGTGAGGTTTACCAAAGAGGTCGGCGTTGTGGTCGATGTGCGCAACCGGGACTTTCTGGCCGGGTTGGACGAAATCCTCGGTCAGGTGCGCGAGGCCGGATGTTGGCCTGAAATATTTTTCTTCGATGCATCTGATGAGATTCTGATTCGGCGCTACTCTGAAACCCGCCGTCGTCACCCTCTGTCGACCAAAGAGCACCTGCAGGACGGTATTGACCAGGAACGCAACCTGCTGTCCGGCCTCAGGGCCGAGTCGACAGTCGTTGTCGACACCTCTTCGTTGACCGTGCACCAGTTGCGGTCCAAGGTTGTTGAAATCGTTCGTGGTGGCGATGGCCGCCTGCCGCTTGTGGTCCAGATCCAGTCCTTCGGCTTTCGCTACGGCATTCCCTCGGGCTCCGACCTGGTGATGGATGTGAGGTTTGTCCCCAATCCGCATTTTATCCCCGAATTACAGCCGTTGACCGGGTTGGACCCGGCGGTCAGTGAGTACGTCCTTTCGCAGCAGCCCTGCCAGGATTTTCTGCAACGTTTCAAGACATTGCTCCAATTTCTTATCCCCCAGTACCAGAAAGAGGGCAAAAGCTACCTGACCATTTCTGTCGGTTGCACCGGCGGTCGCCATCGCAGCGTTGCCATTGCCGAAGAACTCGGGACCTTGTGTCGCGGCGAAGGGGTCAGCCTGAAAGTTGTGCACCGGGACAAGGACAAGGGGTAAAGCATGATCGGACTGGTTATCGCGACCCACTCCGGGCTGGCCCAGGAGTTTATTAATGCTGCTGAGATGATCATCGGTCCAGCCCAAAATGCCAGGGCTGTGTGCATTACCCGTGAAGACAGCCCAGAGACTATCCGCAACACAGTGGCCCGCGCCATCGCCGAGGTTGGCAAGGATGGCGAGGGGGTGCTGATCATGACAGACATGTTCGGCGGTACCCCTGCCAATATCAGTCTTTCGCTTCTCGAGCCTAAGGCGATCGAGGTCCTGACCGGGGTAAACCTGCCAATGGTGCTGAAATTTTTTAACAGCCAGGAAGGCCTGACACTTGCAGAACTTGCAGGGTTGCTCAAGGCTTACGGGCAGCAAAGCATTTCCCTGGCCAGCGAATTTCTGCCAGGCTGACGGATGGCCTGTTTGCCGACAGGGCATAGGGCAAGCAGCTTTGGCGGCTCAGACTTCAGACGTTTTTGTTTCCGGAATTCCTTCAGGTAGCAACTCATGAGCATTGTATTGACACGCATCGATAGTCGCTTGATTCATGGCCAGGTGCTTGAGGCCTGGGTGCCGCACATCAAGGCGGATTGTATCGTAGTGGCCAACGATCAGGTTGCAGCTGTCAGCTTTCAGAAAATGATCATGGCTGCGGCGGTCCCCAAGGGAATCCAGGTCTTTATCGGAACAGTTGCTGAAGTTGCCAGGGTCTTTGAGTCCCATGAGCTTGATTCTAAACGGGTGCTGCTGCTCTTTGCAACCTCCGAAGACGCCGTCGACGCCTACGAGCAAGGGGTGCGATTCTCCGATCTCAATCTGGGCAACATGCACGGTGGCCAGGGCAAGCTCAGATATTCTTGTACCATCGCCCTGAACTCTGAAGATGTGGCAAACTTTAACTGCCTTGAGTCGAAGGGGGTGCGTATCGTCTCCCAATGCGTTCCACCAGAACGGGAGCGAAGCTGGCATAAGCTTCTGGGAGGATCCGGTGCCTGATGTTGCCCTCGCCGATTACCTGCTTGCCGCAGGCCTGGCGGTAATTGCGGGGCTCGATCGAACCGCCGCTTTGCAGTTGATGATTTCCCGGCCCATCGTGGCGGCCCCCCTGACCGGGTGGCTGCTCGGAGATCCGCTGGTGGGGTTGCAGCTCGGGGCGCTGGTCGAGTTGCTCTGGATCGGGCGCCTTCCGGTGGGGGCCGCCATTCCTCCGGATGATACCCAGGTTTCCATCGGTGGAACGGTGCTGGCCATCACCATGGGCACATCTCTCGGTTATTCCGGCCCGGGTTTTATCGTTTTTTGCACCCTGATTGCAATGCCTCTGGGTAAATTTGGTCAGTACTTTGATCGTCTGGCCAGGCATCGCAACAATCGGCTGCTGCAAAATGCCGAAGCCGGCCTGGACGCCGGCCACCTCAAGGTTGCAGAAACATACCACCTGATAGGCCTGATGCATTTCGCCTTTTCTTCGTTGGCGACTTTTGTGGTCATCGTTGCTGGAGGTTCGCTCTTAGTGCCGTCTCTCGTTGCTCTGCTGCTGTCACCGGTTGTAGCAGCAGTGAACTGGCTATGGCTGCTTTTTCCTCTGGTCGGCACAGCAGTATTTCTCGGCACCATCAACGTGAAGCGCTCGATGTCCCTGTTCGGGGCCTCTTTTACCTCGGCCTTTCTGCTTCTCTGGCTGCTTTGAGGAAAATGATGGGGCAACAACCACTGCCACGGCTGGTATTTATGCGGGTTCTGCTGCGCTTGTTTTTGTTGCAGGCCAGCTGGAATTTCGAACGCCTGCAAAGCCTTGGGGTCCTTTATGTGCTGGCACCTGGCCTGAGGTTCTTCTACCAGGACGAACAGCTCGAGGTCGCATATCGAAGGCATCTTGAATATTTCAACACCCATCCCTTCATGGCCTCTGCTGTACTGGGGACGACCCTGGCGCTTGAGGGGAAGCGCAGCCGCGGCGAACAGAGTTACCTGAGTGTTGAAGAGTTCAAAAGCATGATTATGGCCCCCTACGCCGCTATGGGCGACGCCTTTTTCTGGGGCGCCGTTCGGCCCCTGGCGGCGGGCGCTGCATTGTTTTTCGCTGCCAAGGGCTCGCTTTGGGCTCCTGTGGTCTTTTTGTTCATATTCAACCTGCCTCATCTCGGTTTTCGAATCATCGGATTCTGGGGGGGCTATGTCCTCGGTCTGAGGGTCGTGGAGGTTATTCAACAGCGTTGCCTGCCAGATCTGGCGATCCGCCTCAAGGAGGGGACCGTCGTGTTACTGGGGGGGCTCTGTGCATATCTGGCCATCGGTTGCCTGAAAACCGAGGGACTGCCTCCCGAATGGGGGCTGGCGGCCATTCCAGGGGTTGCTTTGTTCGGCTGGTTGGCCCGAAAGGGGGTTTCAACGCTACTGCTGATCATGGCCACTGCTGGTATTTTGATAGCCCTGACATCTGTCGTTTAGCCTGGACTGCAAGAACGGCTTTTTGAAAAAAAGGAGCAGGATGGAAAAGCAGGAATTCACGATAATAAACCGCCTGGGGTTGCATGCTCGCGCCGCGGCCCAGCTGGTTCAGACGGCTAACCGATTCCGTTCGGATATCACGGTCGAAAAAGACGGCGTTGAGGTGAACGGCAAAAGCATCATGGGGATTCTGATGCTGGCAGCTCCCAAGGGGGCCAACATTGTTGTTTCTATCAGCGGTGATGATGCCACTGACGCCCTTGGTGCGCTGGGACAGTTGATTAATGATGGCTTCGGCGAAGACTGAAATCGTCCAGGATACCTTTCTGATCGGTATCGGGGCCTCCCCCGGGATCGCCATCGGTGAGATTTTTCTGGTGAACCGCACCCGGACTGCGGCGGTGGAACGGCGCATTGCCCCATATGAGGTGCAGGGCGAAATCGAGGCTTTTTTCGAAGCGGTAGAGCTTTCGAAAAAACAGCTCGAAGAGGTCAAATCAGGGGTCACCGACCGGCAACTGGTCGAACACCTCTATATCATCGACACCCACCTGTTGATTCTCGACGACCAGATGCTTCTCGAAAGCACGGTGGGGATGATCCGGGAAAAGCTTGTCAATGCCGAGGGGGCCCTGAAGCGGACCCTGAAAAAGTTTCGGGAGGTTTTCGACAAGATCGAGGATGAGTACTTGCGCGAGCGGCGCTCTGACATCGATTCGGTCGGAGATCGCCTGCTGCGCAATCTGGTTGGTGCCTCCCAGCAGTCCCTAGCCGAAGTCGATCGCAAAGCGATTATTGCCGCCCACGATCTCTCGCCGGCCGACACCATGCAGATGGACAAGGAGCAGATCATCGCCTTTGTCACCGATGTCGGCGGAAGGACCTCGCACACCGCGATTCTTGCCCGCTCCCTGGGCATCCCGGCTGTGGTCGGGCTCGAGTCGGTCACCACCATGGTGCGCGACCGGATGCCGGCGATTATCGACGGGACCCACGGCACCCTGGTTCTCAATCCCTCGCCCGAGACCTTTCGCGAATACCTGAAGAAGAAACAGCAGTACGAGTACTTCGAAAAAGAGCTGCTCGCCTACCGCGAGTTGCCCGGCCAGACACTCGACGGCTTTCATGTTTCGCTGCGGGGCAATGTGGAACTGCCCGAAGAGGTGGCCCTGGCCCAGACCCAGGGTGCGGAGGGAATCGGCCTGTTTCGTTCGGAATTTCTGTTTCTCAACCGCTCGGTGCCTCCCGACGAAGAGGAGCAGTTGGCCGTCTACCGGGGGATCATTGAAAAAATGGCTCCTCATCCGGTGACTATCCGAACCCTGGACGTGGGCGGAGACAAGTTTGTTCCGGAGATCAACCTGGCTGACGAAGCCAATCCGGCCATGGGGCTGCGGGCGATTCGCTTCTCCCTTAAGGAGCGGACCCTGTTTCACGTCCAGTTGCGGGCGATACTCAGGGCTTCAGCCTTCGGCCAGGTGCGGATCATGTTTCCGATGATCTCGGGGATGGCCGAAATTCACGAGTGCAAAAGGTGCCTCGCCCGGGCCATGGATGAGCTGCGCCAGGAGCAGGTGCTCTTTGATGAAGAGTTGCCTGTGGGGATTATGATCGAAACCCCTTCGGCGGCCCTGGTCGCCGACTTGCTGGCCCCGGAGGTCGACTTCTTTTCGGTCGGCACCAATGACCTGATCCAGTACTGCCTGGCGGTGGATCGGGGCAACGAGCACGTCGCCTATCTCTACGAACCTCTGCACCCGGCTATTCTCCGGGCCCTGCAGATGATCTGCACGGCCGCAAAAAATGCCGGTATCAAGGTCGGCATGTGCGGTGAGATGGCCGCCGAGCCCCTCTATAGCCTCATATTGTTGGGGCTTGGTTTTGACGAACTGTCGATGAATGCTCCCGGGATTCCCCGGGTCAAACGCCTGCTTCGCCAGGTGCGTCGCGAGGACGGGGTACAGCTGCTTGGCCAACTGTTCAAGCTTGGCACTGCCCAGGAGGTCAGCGCCTTTCTTGAAGCGCAGATGAAGCAGAGATATCCCGATCTCTTCAAGGCACCCTCCATTTAACCCAGGTCTCGCCGATGGGGGTTAAAATATCCGGTCCGAAATTCTTGACAGACTGCAATCTTTCCAATTAACATAACCCGTTTTTTTAGCCCAAACCATCAAGGGGGAATAATCACCATGGCTATGACCGATTTTCTTTTCACCTCAGAATCTGTCGGTGAAGGACATCCTGATAAAGTTGCCGACCAGATTTCCGATAGCATTCTCGATGCCATAATCAGCGAAGATCCCAAGGCGCGCGTTGCCTGTGAAACCCTGGTCACCACCGGGATGGCCATGATCGCCGGCGAGATTACCACCACCGCTTACGTGGACATGCCCGAGATCGTCCGCCAGACGATCAAGGAGATCGGCTACGACGATTCCTCCATGGGCTTCGACTGCGAAACCTGCGCCGTTTTAACCTCCATCGACCGCCAGTCGCCGGACATCTCCCAGGGGGTGACCGAAGGCGAAGGGATGTTTGCGGAGCAGGGTGCCGGCGACCAGGGGCTGATGTTCGGCTACGCCTGCAATGAAACCCCCGAACTGATGCCCATGCCCATCACCTTTGCCCACAAACTGACAAAACGTCTGGCCGAGGTTCGCAAAAGCGGTCTGCTGCCATTTCTGCGCCCGGACAGCAAATCCCAGGTTTCGATCCAGTACATCAACGACAAACCGATTCGCGTCGATGCGGTTGTGGTCAGTTCTCAGCACAGCCCTGAGGTGACCTACGACAACCTTAAGGAAGGGATCATCGAGGAAGTGGTCAAGAAGATCATTCCGGCCGATCTGCTCGATGAGAAGACCAAGTACTTCATTAACCCCACCGGCCGCTTCGTGGTTGGCGGTCCCATGGGCGACTGCGGCCTGACCGGGCGCAAGATCATTGTCGACACCTACGGTGGCCAGGGCTCCCACGGTGGGGGCGCTTTTTCCGGCAAGGATCCGTCCAAGGTCGACCGAAGTGCATCCTACATGGCCCGCTACGTGGCAAAGAACATCGTCGCAGCAGGGCTTGCCGACAAGTGCGAAGTTCAGGTCGCATATGCCATCGGCGTCGCCGAGCCGGTTTCTGTAATGATCAATACCTTCGGCACCGGCAAGATCCCCTCCAACGAGATCGCCCGGATCGTCCGGGAGGAATTCGATATGCGGCCCCGTGCCATCATCGAGACCCTCGACCTGCTGCGCCCCATTTACAAGAAAACCGCCGCCTATGGGCATTTTGGCCGTGAGCTTCCCGAGTTCACCTGGGAGCGCACCGACCGCGCTGAATCCCTCAAAAAGCGCGCCGGGCTTTAAGCTGCCGCAGTATGCTGATACACCAAAGCGGGCCTCTTCTGGCCCGCTTTTTTTTGTGTGTGATGAAGGGGCACTGATCAGAAATGGCAATTTCTCATTCCCCAGTGATTCTGTCGGGGGGACCAGAACGGCAGGCGATTGAAGTCTGGAGTCCCGCCTGAAAAACCTGTGGTAATGACATATTGCGACTCGGTTGAAAAATTTTACCGACCGGGTATTTTATTAGGTAAACAGAGCCCATCTCACTTGCAAACTCATCGGATAATCTCTTTCTCTTATGATCAACCGCCCCCCTCCATTGCTCTCGATCATCGTTCCAGTTCTCAACGAAGCCGAAACCCTGCCGGGGCTTTTATCTACACTCGCGCAGCAGCATGGGGTCGCCTTTGAGGTCATTCTGTGTGACGGCGGTTCCACAGACGTTTCCCTGCAATCTGTTGCCGCCCTGGCCAAAGAGGTCGCCTTTGAGGTGAGGGTGGTGAATTCTCTGCGGGGTCGAGGTGCTCAACTCAACGCCGGGGCACGAGTGGCCCGTGGGGGGTGGCTGTTGTTTTTGCATGCCGACAGCCAATTTGACGACCCCATGGCCCTAGTCCGATCCCTTGATGCATTGAAAGAAGCAATGCAGCCTTCGGCCAAGGCTGTGGCCGGACATTTTGCCCTGCGCTTCAAGGACAGGTGCGCCCAATCTTCTGCGGCTTATGCCTATTATGAATTCAAAGCGAGCCTCGACCGTGCCGAGTGCACCCATGGAGATCAGGGCTTTTTGCTGAGCCGATCGTTATTTCAGGCTCTGGGCCCATTTGACGAAGCTCTGCCGCTGCTCGAGGATACCCGCTTTGCTGAAAAACTAAGGGCTTCCGGGAGGTGGCTGCTTTTGCCGGCAGACATTCTAACCTCGGCCAGGCGATTTGAAACCGAAGGGCTGCTGCAGCGGCAGGTGCTCAACGCCTTCATCATGAATTTTTCCGCCATCGGATGGAATGAATTTTTCAAGGCAATCCCCGGGGTTTACCGCAGCCAGGATTGTGCTTCGAAATTGCGGCTACGGCCATTTTTCGAAATGATTCACAAGCTTCTTCTCAGGCGGCCACTCCGGGAGCGGGCGCGGCTCTGGTATTTGACCGGCGGTTATGTTCGAGGGCATGCCTGGCAGCTGGTTCTGGCCTGGAAGGTTTGCCGCAATCTGCGAACCGGGGTCTCGCCGGGGCAGGGCAGCGAGGCCCTGTTGAAGCGGTTTGACAGGGGGTTCGGGGGGCTGACCGATAACCGACTGGGGCGCATGGTGGCTACCGCCCTGGTGTGGTCGTGGTTTTATCTGGCCTGGGGGTGGCTGCGGCTAAGGGATGGAGGGCTCCGAAAACACCAACCTTGATAGTATTTAAAGTGTTTCCATCGGTTGCCAAGCTCTTGAAATGACTTGGTCGCGTTTGCTAAACCATATTGTCACTGCGGGCGACTGTGCTAGAATGAGGTTGAACTTTATCTCGCCCAAGGGGGATAGGATTATGAGCCTTAAGTATTTGATTTTCTTAACGTGTCTGGCGGGTTTGCTCTTCGTCTCCGCATGCACCTCGTACAAAAGTCAGGAGGTACCCTTCAAACCACCAGCTGCTTACTCCGGCATGCAGGTTGTGGCTGGCGCCCAGGTGGCGGCCCAGGCCTTCGCCGACAAGGCCGAGGCCAAAAAGGCTTTCGGTTTCGATATCCGTGATGCCGGGCTGTTACCGGTTCAGGTGGTGATTGACAACCTAGGTTCCCAGGCGCTGATCGTGGTGCCGGATCAGACGTTTCTTGTCGATGCTGAAGGCAACTACTGGAACTTGCTAGACGGGCGCACGGCATATAAGCGTCTGGAAAAGAGTTCTGAATTTGCCCGGGTCGCCAAGGGGGCCGGTAAGGATTCGGTTTACGGGGCCCTGGGTGGTGCCATCGTCGGTGCGGCCATCGGGATTCTGACCGGGGAAAACGTTGGCACCGCGGCCGGCAAGGGTGCTGCAGTCGGTGCCGCAGGCGGTGCCGTTATCGGTGGTGCCGGTGAGCTGAGTTCTGATGAGGCCGGTAGGCAGATATCGAAGGATCTGGCAAACAAGCAGCTTGAAAACCGGGCTGTTCCGTCCGGTACCTTGGGGCGAGGTTTCCTGTTCTTTCCTGGAGAAGCCGCCTCGGCAACCCAATTGCGTATGCAACTCAAGGAAAAAGGCACCGGAGCATTGCACACCTCGGTTTTCGCTCTCTGACAGGGCATGACCAGTCAACACAAACGGGCGGATCCTAAGGGATCCGCCTTTTTTGGTTGACCCATTGATAGTGTCGTGATAGATCAAGAAAAGTTGATTTTATCAAACTGGTTTGATTGATATGTTGCTTGATACACTTAAAGCTTTGGCTGACCCGACTCGTCTGCGCCTGGTGGCGCTGCTGGCTCAGGCTGAGTTGACCGTGCAGGAACTGACGGCCATCATGGCCATGGGCCAGTCCCGCATCTCGCGGCATCTGAAAATTCTGGCCGAGGCAGGCATTCTGAACGTCAAGCGGCAGGGAACCTGGGGCTATTATCGCCTTGGCGAGGACAGCGCTTTTTTCCGCGAGATCTGGCCCGCTCTGGAGTCGAGGCTCGGCAGTCTGCCCGAACGCCCCTGTGATCTTGGTGGCTTGGCCCGGTCCCTTGAGGCGCGGCGAAAACGCAGTCAGGACTTTTTCGAACACCATGCCCGCAATTGGGATGAACTCTCGCAGCAGATTCTTCCCGTTCCGGAATACCGGAAACTCCTTCTGGGGATGGTCCCCAGCTGCAGGGCTCTGGTTGAAGTGGGGATAGGTACCGGGGTCATGCTTTCAGGTTTGGCCGGCAAGGCCGAACGCATGGTCGGGGTCGACCATTCTTCAGCCATGCTCGGCGAGGCCCGCAAACGAGTGACCGGCGAAGGGATGCAAAATGTGGAGTTGCGGCTTGGCGAGATGAGTCATCTCCCTGTTTCAGACGGGTGGGCCGATGTTGTTTTGCTCGATATGGTCTTCCACCATGCCGCCCAGCCCGCTGAGGTGCTCAAGGAGCTCTCCCGGGTGCTCGCTGCCCGGGGGCAGCTGGTGATCGCTGACCTGCAACGCCATGAGCAGGAATGGGTCCGTGAACGGATGGCCGACCAGTGGCTCGGTTTTGCGGCCAAGGAGCTTGAGTCCTGGCTGACCTCGGCCGGATTTGCGCTTCGGCAATATCGCAGCATCCCCGGCAGCGGTGGGTCTCAGGGGGTTTTTCTGATGTGTGCACAAAAGGCTGCAGCTGCTGCGACCGGCGATTCGGGGCTGGCAGCTGTCTGAATTTATTGTCTTAGCAAAGGAGTGAGTAAATCTCATGAGTGCATCTGTAAGTAAAGAGGATTTCAAGGTCAAGGACCTGAATCTGGCGGCTTGGGGCCGCAAGGAAATCGTGTTGGCCGAAATCGAAATGCCCGGTCTGATGGCTTTGCGCGAAGAGTACCGTAGCCAGAAGCCCCTCAAGGGGGCGCGCATCACCGGTTCGCTGCATATGACTATTCAAACCGCGGTGCTGATTGAGACCCTCGTTGAGCTTGGGGCAACGGTGCGCTGGGCTTCATGCAACATCTTCTCGACCCAGGATCAGGCAGCGGCTGCCATCGCCGTTGGCAAAGACGGCACCGTGGAGAACCCCAGGGGGATTCCCGTCTTCGCCTGGAAGGGCGAGACCTTGGCCGAATACTGGTGGTGCACCGAGCAGGCGCTGAGCTGGCCCGATGGCCAGCTGCCGAACATGATCCTCGATGATGGGGGAGATGCGACCATGATGGTGCTCAACGGCGCTGAGTGGCAAAAAAACGGTGTCCCTGCTTTGGGCGCTGATGCTGCCGAGGACTGGGTCGAACTGGTTGGATGCCTGAAGGAGTCGATCGAGTCAAGGCGCAACGACTGGGCTGCGATTCACGATTCGATTAAGGGCGTCACCGAGGAGACAACCACCGGGGTGCATCGTCTCTACCAGTTGCAGCGCGAGGGGAAGCTGCCTTTCCCGGCGATGAACGTCAACGACTCGGTCACCAAGAGCAAGTTCGATAATGTCTATGGCTGCCGCCACAGCTTGGTTGATGGCATCATGCGGGCTACCGACGTTATGCTTTCGGGCAAGGTGGCTGTGGTCTGCGGTTACGGCGACGTTGGAAAAGGCTGCTGCCAGTCGCTGCGTGGCCAGGGGGCACGGGTGATCGTGACTGAGGTCGATCCGATCTGCGCCCTGCAGGCGCTGATGGAAGGCTATGAGGTGAAAACCCTCGAAGACGTGGTTGCCGAGGCCGATATTTTTATTACCACAACCGGCAATCTTAACATTATCCGCTTCGAGCATATGGAGCGGATGAAGCACAATGCCATCGTCGGCAATATCGGTCATTTCGACAATGAAATCGACATGGCCGGGCTGGCCAAAGTCAAGGGTATCGAGAAGATCAATATCAAAAACCCTCAGGAGCACGGCAACCAGGTCGACCAATGGATCTTCCCCGATGGCCACGGAATCATCGTGCTGGCCGAAGGACGCCTTCTCAACCTAGGCTGTGCAACGGGCCATCCCTCTTTCGTGATGTCCAACAGCTTCAGCAACCAGGTTATTGCCCAGATCGAACTTTTCGGCAAGCAGGGGCAGTATCAGAACGAGGTCTATGTGCTGCCCAAGCACCTCGACGAGAAGGTGGCCAGGCTGCATCTGGGCAAGCTCGGTGCCAAGCTGACCAAGCTGACCCGGGAGCAGGCAGACTACATTGGCGTTCCGGTCGATGGACCCTTCAAGCCGGATCATTATCGGTACTGATGCTGAAACCGTGAGGCGTAAGGAGTAAGGGGTAAAAAAGCAAAGTGAAATCAAAAGGGCCCGCCAGTTCGGCGGGCCCTTTTACGTAAAAACTTCAGGGAATGGTGACAAAGTGAACCGGACTTTGAAGGTTGCCGTGATTGACCACTTGGAGCGAAACCCGTTTCAGCTCCCTGCTGTAGGGGTGGCGCAAATATATCATCGTGCGGCAGTTCTGATACTCCACGTGGTCGGCCTGGGTTGGTTGGCGGCCACTGTTACGTAGAATTGGGGTGCCGTTGACCACCAGCATCGAGCTGTAGAGAAAGTTTTTGCCCTCGATAATCAAATGGTATTCGGTGACATTGTCCTGGCCCTGGCTTACCGAGAGAATTTCGGGGATGCTGTTGATAAACAGCGAGTGGGTCAGTGACGATTTGCCACTGGGATTGACAACCTGCACCTCGTGGCTGCCCCCGGCCAGCAGGGGGGTGGTGAAGGTGAGGCCGGTTTCTGACCGTCCACTGACAGGCACGGCCGCTCCATCGAGCAGCAGGTTGGCTCCCGGCTTGAAATTGCGGCCGGAGACCACCACGCGCCGTTCTGCTGCAGTGGAGCATTCATCGATATTGACTGGGCTCAGGGAGATGATTTGGGGGGGTGGTTCGACAATGCTCAAGAAAAAGGTGCGTTTGGAGGACTGTTCTTCGTATTGCAGATAGAGGGCATACTCCCCTTCTGGCAGCGGCGGGATGGTAAACTGAAGGCGTGTGGGGGCGAGCGCTTCAGGTTCGATCAGCTGATCACCCAGGCCGACCAGAGTTCCCGGTTCGAGTCCTTCGCCGAGGACCGTGACCCTGGATCCGGGTTCGGCAACCGAGGGGGAGAGCGCGGTAATTTCCACGGCTTCAACCTGAAACATGCCGAGCAGCAGAAAAAGCAACGTGGGAAGTATGATATGCATGGTCCCTCCCGTTTTGGTTTTTCTCTATTAAATCACAGTTGCTGTCAAACACAACCAACTGCGAGGGGGCAACTACTGACGGCTTGCCAGCAATAACCAGATTCCCAGAAGGCCGAAGAGCAGGTTGGCCGACCAGGCGGCGATCACCGGGGGGAGAACTGCTGAGTAGCCAAAGGCAAGCAGGGTCGATTGGAGGATGAAATAGCCGACCCCGATGGCTACGCTGAGGGTTATGCCCATGGCGATACTCGATCCTCGACCTTTCTGCAGCGCAAAGGGGATGCCGAGAAAAGCCATGATCAGGTTGGCAAAGGGGTTGGCGAGTCTGGATTGCATGTCCACCAGGTAGCGGGTAACGTCATACCCTTCGGACTGAAGTTTGCCGGCCAGAGCGTGCAGCTGAAAATAGTCAAGTTCTTCGTTTTTATCGCTGGTGGTTCTGAAATCTTCAGGGGTTTTACCGAAGTCGAGCGGTTTGCTCTTAAAGTGCTGCAGGTTGCTCATCGAACGGGTTTGGGTGTTGAAAGAGCGTTCAATGAGGTCTTCAAAGGTCCAGCGCTGATCGGCAAAGGTGGCCTGGGCCGCATCTGTGCGGCGGACCAGTTTGAATTTGTCGTTCAGAACGAAAATGCTGATACCTTGCAGCAATCCTTTTTCAGGGTAGGCGAGGTCGACATTGACAATGGCGTTTTCATCCCGAAACCAGACCCGATCTCTTTTGACGGCAAGCGACGGCTTTCCCTTGACTTCGGTTTGGAGAATATAATTAGACTTTTTTACGCACAAGGGCACCAGGTATTCGTTGACGCAGAGCACGGCCAGGACGGTTGCCAGAGCCATGCCGAGCAGGGGCAGGGAGATGCGCACCAGGCCGATGCCGCTGGCGCGCATGGCGGTAAGTTCGTTGGTTCGGGAGAATCCGCCAAGGGTCATAAAGACCCCCATGAGGACAGCCAAGGGGGTGACCTGAGCGATGATCATGGGGATTTTGTTGGCGAAATACAGGACGTATAGCGAAAAATCTGCCTGGTGTTCGATGAATTTGTCGACTTTCTCAAAAAAATCGACCAGCAGGTAGATTCCCAAAAACGCAGCCAGCGAGAGTAGAAACGTTTTTCCGTAGGCCTTGAGCGTGTAGCGGTGAAGCAGAATCATCGAGGCCTCCGGTGAAACAGAAATCTTTTGAATGACCGCGGGATGTCCCAGAGTTGTTCGAAAAACGCCAGCCCTTTTTCTCTGGCGGTCATGTGCAGCAGGTAAACCCCGCCGGCAAGATATATCAGGGCGGGCAGCCAAAGGGTCAGCAGGGGAGGGAGCTGTTTTTCGAGCGCCAGTGTCTCGCCAAAAGAAAACAGGATGTAGAAGACCAGAAACACCAGCAGCCCCACGGCGAAACCACCGCCTCGGCCGCTGCGCTGGTTTTGGATGCCGAGGGGCACGGCAATGAAGGCGAAGACCAGCGGCGCCAACGGCAGGACCAGACGCCTGTGCAGTTCAACCTGCATCGCGTGTTTTACTGCAGGGGTCGCCGCGGATTGCCTCGCCTGCTGTACCTCGGCCAGGGTGAGTTCTTTCGGTTTTTTGTTGCGTTTGGCGGGGGTGAGCTCCTGGCCCATGTTGAGGTTGATGTCGTAGACGGAAAAATCGATGGTCTGGTACGCTTGCCTTTTCTGGTCTGCGGGGCGCCGATGGATGGAGCCCTCGGTCAGTCGCAGGGTCAGAGAGAGGGCCTCCTGGTCACTTATGATCCGGCCGGTCTGGGCAACGATAACCGATGGTGTCGAGCCCTGCCGCTCGTCGGATATAAAGACCCCCTGCATCAGGCTGCTGCGCTCATCAATGCCGTCGGCGTAGATGACCAGACCGTCAAACTCGTCATTGAAGACCCGGGGTTGTAGGCCGACGCTTGCGCGGCTGGTTGCTATCTGGAAAACCTGGTTGCGAAAGGCGGTGTTGCCTGCGGGTTCTGCGTACAGCGTGAGAGACGCGGTTGCCACGCTGGCGAGGATTGCAAGTGCCAGAACCGGCTTGGCCATGTTGTAAACACTGATGCCCGAGGCTTTCAGGGCAGTGACCTCGCTTTCCGAGGAGAGCCGGCCGAAACCGAGCAGGACTCCCAGAAGAAAAGCCAGGGGAATGGTTATGACCAGAAAACCGGGCAACAGGTAAGCGAACAGCAGCAGGATGTCCGATATGGGGACCCCCTTGTTGATCACCATCTCGAGAAGCTTCAGAACTCGCCCCATGAGCAGTACAATAGTGAAAATGCACAGCCCGAGCAGGGTCGGTACGGCGACTTCTTTGGCAATGTATAATTGGATGCGACGTGCTGACATGACTGCGGATATTAGTATAGTTGCCCCGGGTTGTAAACCGGATTTCAGGGTATTTTGCCCTTGCCATTAGCCGGGGTGCGTGATATATCTCCGCGTTGTCCCAAAAACGCACGCTTTTGGATCTGCACGGATGCTCCTCGCTTTAGAAAGGCGGGGTTCCGGCAGGAGGAAAAAAGCGGAGGCAGTTAACCAAAGCACGCAAAAAGGAGAATCAAGCAATGGCCCAGATTACCATGAAGCAGTTGTTGGAGGCCGGTGTTCATTTCGGTCACCAGACCAAGCGTTGGAACCCCAAGATGAAGCCTTACATTTTCGGGGCGCGCAATGGCATTTATATTATCGACCTGCAAAAAACCGTTCGTTATTTCAAGACGGCCTACAGCTTCGTTAAGGATATCGTCGAGAGCGGCGATAAGGTTCTTTTCGTCGGCACCAAGAAGCAGGCGCAGGACGCGATCCGCGAAGAGACCCTGCGTGCAGAGCAGTTTTACGTCAATGACCGCTGGCTCGGCGGCATGCTGACCAACTTCTCCACCATCAAGGGAAGCATCGATCGGCTCAAGAAGATCGAGGTCATGGCCGAAGATGGCACCTATGACCTGATCACCAAAAAGGAAGCCCTTCAGTTGGAGCGGGAAAGAGCCAAGCTTGAAAAGAGCCTCGGCGGTATCAAGTCGATGAACAAGATGCCCGGTGCGATCTTTGTGGTCGACCCCAAGAAAGAGACCATTGCCGTCAAGGAAGCCCGCAAGCTTGGGATCCCCGTCGTGGCCGTGGTCGACACCAACTGCGACCCCGATGATATCGATTACATCATTCCCGGCAATGACGATGCAATTCGCGCCATCCGCCTGTTTACCTCGCGGATTGCCGACGCCTGCATCGACGGTCAGCAGGCCCGTGAGGCATCGCTGCGCTCCGAGTCCGAGGGTGCTGAGATCGCCGAAGGCGAGGCTGCACCTGTCGAAGCTGCACCTGTCGAAGCTGCACCTGTCGAAGCTGCACCTGTCGAAGCTGCACCTGTCGAAGCTGCACCTGTCGAAGCTGCAGGCGAGAAGGCCCCGACCGAGGGCTGATTACCAAGGTTTATATGAGAAGGCGGTCGTGGTGACGACCGCCTTTTTCCAGGACCGGCTTCCGGGGCTGCCCTTGCCGGTGCTGTACAGACAACGCTAATATATTTCGGGCAATGACCCGACGAAGATAGAGGAGGTAACCGTGGCAAAAATTACCGCATCTATGGTTTCTGAGCTGCGCGCCAAGACCGGCGCCGGTATGATGGATTGCAAGAAGGCCCTGGGCGAAACAGACGGCAACATGGACGCCGCAGTCGATTTTCTGCGTAAGAAAGGGCTTTCCGCCGCCGCTAAAAAGGCTGGTCGGGTTGCCGCTGAAGGAATGGTGGTTGCTGCCGGTGAGGGTAGCCAGGGGGTCGTCGTCGAGGTAAATGCCGAGACCGATTTTGTGGCCAAGAACGAGGCCTTTCAGGCCTTTTCTGCTGGCGTTGCCCAGGCCGTGCTCGCTGCCAAGCCTGCCGACATCGATGCGCTGTTGGCTGCCGATTTCCCTGGAACCGGACGCACCGTAGGCGAAGAGCAGACCCATCAGATCGCCACCATTGGCGAAAACATCAACATTCGCCGTTTTACCTGCTTCGACCTTGAGGCCGGCGCAGTGACGTCTTACATTCATGCCGGTGGTAAGATCGGTGTTCTGGTCGAACTGGCAACCCTGAAGGGCGATGATGAGCGAGTGGCCGCCCTGGGGCGTCAGCTGGCCATGCATGTTGCTGCTGCAAGCCCCCAGTACCTGAACCGCGAACAGGTTCCTGCTGAGATTGTCGAGAAAGAAAAAGAGATCATGCGGGTCAAAGCCAAAGACAGCGTGCCTCCTTGAGCAGGCTTATGTCATCGACCCTGATCAGAAGGTTGGCAAAATCGTCGAGGCTCTCGGCAAGGAAATCGGTGCAGAGGTGAGCTTGACCCGCTATGTCCGTTTCCAGCTCGGCGAAGGCCTGGAGAAAAAAGAGGACGATTTTGCTGCTGAGGTTGCAGCTCTGAGCAAGTAACCGGGGGATTTGCCAATGATGGTTGACGAGAAGCCCAAATACAGTCGCATTCTGCTCAAACTCAGCGGTGAGGCCCTGGCTGGCGGCCAGGGTTATGGCATTGCTCCCGAAGTGATCTCTCAGATTGCTTCGGAGATCAGTGACATTGTCGACCTTGGCGTCGAGGTCGCCCTGGTAATCGGCGGGGGAAATATCTTCCGTGGGGTGGCTGCCGCTTCTACCGGCATGGACCGGGCCAGCGCTGATTACATGGGAATGCTCGCCACGGTGATGAACAGCCTGGCGCTGCAGGACGCCCTTGAGCAGATTGGCGTGGTGACCCGGGTCCAGTCGGCGATCGAGATGCAGGAAATTGCCGAACCCTACATCCGGCGCCGGGCGGTGCGGCATTTGGAGAAGGGCCGAGTTGTCATCTTTGGCGCCGGTACCGGCAACCCTTACTTCACTACCGATACAGCTGCAAGTTTGCGGGCTATGGAGATCGGAGCGGAGGCAATTCTCAAGGCGACCAAAGTCGACGGCGTGTACAGCGCCGATCCGGCCAAGGATAAAGACGCCGTGAAGTTTCCCAGTTTGACTTACCTCGATGTGCTTAAGAGGGGTCTTCAGGTCATGGACGCCACGGCCACTTCATTGTGTATGGACAACAATCTGCCCATTGTTGTTTTTGACCTGACTGTACCTGGGAACATCAAGAAGGTTGTCCTGGGTGAGCCGATCGGAACCATTGTCAAAGGAGAGTGATTCCATGTATGACGAGGTGATCAGCAGTGCCCGCTCCAAGATGGAAAAAGCCATCGATGCCCTTAAGCGCGACTTTACCAAGGTTCGCACCGGGCGTGCCTCGGCAAGTCTGCTCGATGAGATTCGGATCGACTATTACGGAACTCCGACTCCGCTGAATCAGGTAGGTACTCTGGCGGTTCCCGAACCACGGCTGATTACCATTCAGCCCTGGGAGAAGAACCTCATCCCCGAAATCGAAAAGGCTATTTTAAGGTCAGACCTGGGGCTTAACCCCAACTCGGACGGGCAGTTGGTGCGGATTTCCATCCCACCGCTGACCGAAGAGCGGCGCGTTGAAATGTGCAAGCTGGCCAAGCGCATGGGTGAAGAGGCCAAGATTGCCATCCGCAACGGCCGCCGTGACGGCAACGAGGGCCTGAAGAAGCTTGAAAAGGAAAAGGAAATTTCCGAAGACGAGCTGAAGCGTGGGGAGAAGGAGATTCAGGACCTCACCGATCAGTACGTCAAGAAGACCGATGAGCTGGTTGCAGCCAAGGAAAAGGAAGTGATGGAGGTATAGCGCCCCCATCAACCAACCCAGAGGAGGACGAGTACGATGATGAAAATTAATGACGAATGCATTTCCTGCGGAACCTGCGTTGACAGCTGCCCGGTAGAGGCTATTGCCGAATCCGGCGATACCTACGCCATCAGCGATTCCTGCACGGATTGCCAGGCCTGTGTCGACAGTTGCCCGGTTAATGCCATCGTAGAAGGTTAAAAAAATCAGGGGCGCCGTTTGCGGCGCCCCTTTTTATTCCAATCGCCCCGCGATCCCTTCTTGCCCATCCCCGTATTTCATGCTAGTCTGATCCCCCTGTTTTAAAGACCTTAGGCCTCTTCTATGTGAGCGTTTTTCATGCGTTTACCGCAACATCTTGCTATAATAATGGATGGTAACGGCCGCTGGGCCGAGCAACGCAAGCTGCCTCGGATCGCCGGGCACCGGCAAGGCGTTGCTACCGTTCAGGCCATCGTTAAGGAATGTCGCCAGTTGGGTATCGGCTACCTGACCCTGTATGCCTTCAGTTCCGAAAACTGGCGCCGCCCCGGGGATGAGGTCAATGCCCTGATGGAGTTGTTGGGGATTTACCTGATCAACGAATTGCCGACCTTGGTTGAAGAAAATATCCGCCTGAAGGTGATCGGCGAAATTTCCCGGATGCCCCCCCAGGTTCAACGAACCCTGACAGACACCATTGACAGTACTGCTCAGAACGACGGGATGGTCCTGACCTTGGCTCTGTCCTATGGTGCTCGGGACGAGATGTTGCGTTGCGTGCAGCGCCTTGCCGGGGATGTCCAGGCTGGATCGCTTAGTCCCTCGGACATCGACGAGGCGCATATTGATCAGTTTCTTGATACCCACGACCTGCCAGATCCAGACCTGTTGATTCGCACCAGCGGGGAAATGCGGATCAGCAATTTTTTGCTATGGCAGTTGGCCTACGCCGAGCTTTATTTCTGTGAAACCCTGTGGCCAGATTTTGACAATGAAGAACTCCACCGGGCACTCAAGGAATTCGGCAGACGGCAGCGGCGTTTCGGTTTGACCGGGGCACAGGTCTCCGGCAGCGGGCTTGCGGATGAGGAGGAGCACCATTAAAGAGCGTATCCTTACGGGAGTCGTCGTTCTCCCTCTGCTGATTCTGTTTATTCTGTTTGCTCCCCTGTGGTTGTTCGGCCTGTTGATCACGGCCGTTGCAGGAGTTGCCCTGTATGAGTATGTCGGCATGAGCCTGCCTGGCGAACGCCGGACTGAACAACGCCTTACCCTGGCCTGGGGTGTTCTTCTCGTCCCTCTGTTCAGTATGAATCTGCCCCTTCTCTCCCAGGGCCTGCTTGTTGCGACGACTATTCTGTTTGCCCTGTTCTTTTTGTTTCGTTTTCAGGATCTGCAAACGGTTATCGCCCACCTGGGCCTGGTGATGCTTGGGGTCCTTTATTTACCTTTTCTTCTCAGCCACCTGGTTTTGCTGCGAGCTTTGCCCTTTGGCAGGGAGTGGATTTTTCTGGTTTTGCTGGTTGTCATGGCTTCGGATACTGCCGCCTATTTTACCGGAGTCTCCTTGGGCAAACGCAAGCTCTATCCGGCTATCAGTCCCAACAAGAGTATTGAAGGGGCCCTCGGTGGGCTGGCGGGCAGCCTTGGCGGCGCTCTGCTGGCCCGGGTCTGGTTCTTCTCCGAACTGAATCTCTTTGACTGTTTGTTGCTTGGTTTTTTCCTCGGAGGGCTCGGGCAGTTAGGCGACCTTTTTGAGTCGATGCTCAAGCGCAGCTTCGGGGTTAAGGACTCCGGCAGTCTGATTCCTGGGCATGGCGGGATTCTTGATCGCCTTGACAGTCTGCTCTTCACCTTTCCGGTTGCCTACTACTACGCCGTTTGGCGTTTCTGCGGTTAAAATATGAAAAATCTTGCGATTCTCGGCTCCACCGGTTCCATTGGCGTGAGCACCCTCGACATCGTTGCCGAACACCCGGAACGGTTTCGGGTCATTACCTTGACTGCCGGCAGAAACCTCGCCCTGCTCGAGGAGCAGGTGCGCCGTTTTCAGCCGCTGGCCGTGGCGGTTCTCTGTTCCAAGGACGCCCGGCAGCTCAAGCAGAGCCTTGGGGCCGCGGCTCCTGAAATCCTCTCCGGGGTCGAGGGATTGATGGCCTGCGCCTGTTTCCCCGACGTCGACATGGTCGTTTCTGCCGTTGTCGGTGCAGCCGGACTGGTTCCGACCATGGCCGCCATCGAGGCGGGCAAGGACATCGCCCTGGCCAACAAGGAGACCCTGGTCACTGCAGGCCCCCTGGTCATGGCAGCGGTCGAGCGCAAGGGCGTCGAACTTTATCCTGTCGACAGCGAGCATTCGGCAATTTTTCAGGCTCTCGAAGGGCATCGCAAGGGCGATGTACGGCGCTTGATTTTGACGGCCTCCGGAGGCCCATTTCGCAACCGGGCCCTGGCAGAGCTTAAAAACGTAACTCCCGCCGATGCTCTTGCTCATCCTAACTGGGATATGGGACGAAAAATATCCATCGATTCGGCAACCATGATGAATAAAGGGCTTGAGGTCATCGAGGCAAAATGGCTGTTTGATCTTCCTGCCGAGCGCATAGCGGTTCACATCCATCCCCAGAGTATCGTTCACTCCATGGTGGAATATGTTGACGGTTCGATCATTGCCCAGATGGGAATCCCCGACATGAGGGCCCCCATTGCTTATGCACTGTCCTACCCTGAGCGGGTGCCCTTGAACCTGCCGCCGCTCGATCTGTGCAGTCTCGGACAGCTGACCTTCGAGGAGCCCGACCTGAGCCGGTTCGCCTGTCTTGGTCTGGCTTACGAGGCCCTGAAGGCCGGGGGGACGGCTCCTGCTGTGCTGAACGCTGCCAACGAAGTCGCTGTTGAGGCCTTTTTGGAGGGGGATGTTTCGTTTCTGGATATCCCGGTCATCATCCGGGCGGCTCTTGATGAGCACCAGCCGCAACCCCTAGAGCAGATCGAGGGAGTTTTGCGTGCTGATCGCTGGGCCCGCTCCGCGGCCCGCCGCTTTATCCACAAATCTGCAACCTGACCGGAGGTTAAATGATCACCATCCTTGCTGGCATTGTCATGCTCGGCATCCTGGTTTTTGTTCACGAGCTAGGCCACTTTTGTGTTGCTAAAATGGCCGGAGTCAAGGTCCTCAAATTCTCCCTGGGGTTCGGGCCGCGCCTGGTCTCCAAGCACTGGGGGGAAACCGAGTATATGATCTGCGCCATCCCCCTTGGCGGTTATGTGCAGATGCTTGGCGAGGGCAGCGGCGAAGAGGGCGAAAAGGCTCCCCTGTCCCCTGAAGAGCTTGAGCGGTCCTTTGCCAACAAGCCGGTGGGAAAGCGCACCGCCATTGTTGCTGCAGGGCCCATCATGAACCTGATTCTGCCTTTTTTGGTGTTGCCTGTGGCCTATATGGTCGGAGTCAACCTGCCGGCGTTTCTCGATCAGCCCGCCTGCATCGGTTATGTTGTTCCAGACTCCCAGGGGCAGAACTCGGGGATCCAGGCCGGTGACTGTATTCTTGCCGTGAACGACGACTCGGTGGCGAGCTGGGAGGACGCCAGTCGCAGCCTGATTGCCCATATCGGTGATCCCGTGGTCCTTGAGCTCGATCGGCAGGGACGGCGGCTTACCCTAGAGCTTTCGCCCGAGGAATCCAACCTCGAGTTGCAGGCTATCGGGCTGCTTCCCCGCCTGGATCCGCTGGTCGGAGGCCTGGCCCCTGGCATGCCCGCCGTGGCCGCAGGGGTCGAAGTGGGCGACCGCATCGTCTCTATCGGCGGGGTTCCGGTTGAGTCCTGGTATGACCTGAAGCGGGTTATTCAGTCCTTTTCCGGATCGCCCCAGCCTTTTGTCATCGAGCGGGGCGGCGAAATTCTCGAATTGACCATCAAGCCGGTGCATGAGGAAACCAATGGCGAGGACTTTCTGATCGGCATCGCCCCTCACCAGGAGACGGTTTTCAAGCGCTTCGGGCCTATCGCGGCGATTAAGGCTGGGGCCGGGCGAACCACCGAGCTTATAGAGCTGACCCTGGTCTTTATTCAGAAGCTCTTCTCCGGGCATGTCTCGACCAAGAATATCGGTGGCCCGATCACCGTGGTGCAGATCGCCGGGCAGGCAGCCCAGACGGATCTGGCGGCCATTCTTACCGTGCTGGCCTTCCTGAGCATCCAGTTGGGGATTCTGAACTTGCTGCCGATTCCGGTTCTTGACGGGGGGCATCTGTTTTTTAACCTTTGTGAGTTGATCTTTCGTCGGCCTCTGTCGGTACGGATTCGCGAAATTGCCCAACAGATCGGCCTGGTGCTCTTGCTGCTGCTGATGGGGCTGGCCTTTTACAACGATATCGCCCGGCTCTGGTTCGGGGGGCAGTAATGGGCGAGGTGTTGCTTACCGTCGATACCTCGACCCAGGCAGGCAGTGTGGCCATTAGCGATGGCGGCCAGCTGCTCGGTGAGCTTTTGGTTAACGTCAAGGGGACCCACACCGATCGGTTGCTGCTGACCATTCAGCAGTTGCTCCAGGATGCTCAGCTGAGCATGGCCGACCTGGACTGTGTTGCCGTGGTGATCGGTCCCGGGGCCTTTACCGGATTGCGCGTCGGGGTAGCGACATGTAAGGGTTTGGCCCTGGCCACCGGAAAACCGATGGTGGGAATCTCCTCGCTGCAGGCCCTTGCCCTGCAGGCACCTTTTGGCAGGTTCCCCGTTTGCGCCCTGCTCGATGCCCGCAAAAAGGAGGTCTATGCCGGGCTTTACAACTGGCAGGCCGGGCGACCTTTGCCCTGTGGGCCTGAGGTCGTAGTCGCCCCTGAACGATTGCTCGAATCTCTGCCGGCCGAAACCGTCTTTATCGGGGAAGGTGCCGTGGCCTACCAGACCCTGATCGTCAGGCAGATGGGTTCTCGGGCCCATTTTGTGCCCTGGCCACTCAACCTGCCCCGAGCCTCGAGTGCCGCTGCGCTGGCCCTGGATGATTTTCGCCAGGGGCGTACCTTTACCCCGGCCGAATTGAGGCCTCGCTATATTCGTCTTTCGGAGGCGGAAATCATGTGGACCAGGCGTCAGGCAGAGACCTCGATTGAAGGTTGACAAGCCAGAAGCCATTGGATATTTTAAAATAATGTTTGGTGCTCCCTTTTAACCCTTTCTCAGGAGGTGTTCGATGGAGGAGAATGATCAGACGCTAATGCAGCAGTTATTCGACCAAAACCCTCGGTTCCGGTTACTCTACGAGGAGCACAATTTGCTCGAGAGGGAATTGCAGGACTTGGATCAAAAGGCCTATCTGACCACCAATGAAGAGACAGAACGGAAAAAAATTCAAAAGTTGAAATTGGCCGGCAAGGATGAGATGGAAGAAATCCTGAACAAGTACCGCCAATAGTTCTTCCTGAAATTGAATGAAGAAAGGGTTTGGACGTATGTTCGAACCCTTTCCTGTCTCAGGGGCGGTTTGTCCGTCCCGAACAAACCTTTGCCGGGTCCATACTCGCTTGGCTGTCCCTGGCATCTATTCTTCGGCTTGGTAAGCTCACGTCTTGCCAAGCCTTTAAATTTACGTTAAAATTCAAAGTTTGATTAACATATTCAAGACGCTGAACATGACCAACGCCAAAGGATGAGGAATCCGCATGCCTGAATACCGTTCTCGCACCACCACTCACGGCCGTAAAATGGCCGGGGCTCGCGCTCTCTGGCGGGCCACCGGAGTTAAGAAAGAAGATTTCGGCAAACCTGTGATCGCCGTTGTTAATTCCTTCACCCAATTTGTTCCCGGCCACGTCCATCTTAAGGATCTGGGCCAACTGGTTGCTGCCGAAATCGAACAGGCAGGCGGAATCGCTAAAGAATTTAATACCATGGCGATCTGCGACGGGATTGCGATGGGCCACGGCGGGATGCTTTACAGCTTGCCGTCGCGGGAGTTGATCGCCGATACCGTCGAGTATATGGCCAATGCCCATTGTGCCGATGCGTTGGTGTGTATCTCCAATTGCGATAAGGTTACCCCGGGGATGCTCATGGCGGCAATGCGCCTGAATATCCCCGCTGTCTTTGTCAGTGGTGGCCCCATGGAGGCCGGCAAGGCAAGCATAGGCGGTAAGGAGCTTCATCTCGACCTGGTCGATGCCATGGTCGCCGCTGCTACCGACGAGATGGCCGATGCCGACGTTGAGGAGTACGAACGCAGCTCCTGTCCCACATGCGGTTCATGCTCGGGGATGTTTACTGCAAACTCCATGAACTGCCTGACCGAGGCGCTGGGCTTGAGCCTGCCCGGCAACGGCAGCTTGGTGGCGACCCACGCCGAGAGGCGCGAACTCTTCGTGGAGGCAGGGCGGCTTATCGTCGACCTGACCCGAAGGTATTACGAACAGGATGACGCTTCAGTTCTGCCGCGCTCTATCGCGACATCCCAAACCTTTGAAAATGCCATGCGGCTCGATATCGCCATGGGCGGGTCAACCAATACCGTTCTGCACCTGCTGGCCGTAGCCCGGGAAGGTCAGGTCGAATTTTCCATGGAAGACATTAATCGTCTCTCCCTCGATACTCCCAACCTGTGCAAGGTCGCCCCGATGGTCTCCCACTACCATATGGAAGATGTGCATCGCGCAGGTGGCGTGTTCGGCATTCTGGCCGAGCTCGACCGGGGCGGGCTGATTCAACGCCAGGTTCCTACGGTGCATAGTGCGACCCTGGGCGACGCCATCGCCCGCTGGGATCTCGCCACCACCAGCGATGAAACCGTCCGTCGGCGCTACCAGGCTGCCCCGGGCAACCTGCCGTCTCTAGAGCCCTTCAGCCAGCAGGCGCGGTGGAAGGAACTTGATCTGGACCGGACGCAAGGCTGTATCCGCGACCTCGAGCATGCCTACAGCAAGGACGGTGGCCTGGCGGTGCTGTATGGCAATCTGGCGCCCGAGGGCTGCATTGTCAAGACCGCCGGGGTTGATGAGTCGATCTGGACATTCTCCGGGCCCGCCCGCATTTTCGAAAGCCAGGAAGATGCCATCGAGGGGATTCTGGGAGAGCGGGTGCAGCCCGGCGATGTGGTCATCATCCGTTATGAAGGCCCCAAGGGTGGCCCGGGGATGCAGGAGATGCTCTATCCGACCAGCTACCTCAAATCCAAGGGGCTTGGCAAGGCCTGCGCTCTGGTGACCGACGGGCGCTTCTCCGGCGGGACCTCGGGACTCTCCATCGGCCACGCCTCGCCGGAGGCTGCGGAGCAGGGGCCTATCGCCCTGGTCCGTGATGGCGACAGAATCGATATCGACATTCCCGGGCGAGCGATCAAGATGGCAGTCACCGAAGAAGAGCTGGCCCGGCGTCGGCAGGCCGTTGAGGCTACCGGCAGCAAGGCCTGGCAGCCTGCCAACAGGCAGCGCAGCGTCAGCAGGGCATTGCAGGCCTATGCTGCCATGACCACCAGCGCCTCCGATGGGGCGGTGCGCCGGCTGCCTGGCGAAAGAGACTGAGCCCCGTTTTCATACTGCCCATGCCCGTTCCATTGCCTGATCTTTCTGGAGGAGACTTTTTGTGAAAAAGACCGGATCTCAGATACTTCTGGAATGCCTGCAGCTCGAGGGTGTCGAAACCGTTTTCGGCTATCCGGGAGGCGCGGTCATCAATATCTATGATGATCTCATGGATTCTTCCATCAAGCATATTCTGACCCGCCATGAACAGGCTGCGGTTCACGCCGCCGATGGCTATGCCCGGGCGACGGGCCAGGTCGGGGTTGCTATTGCAACCAGCGGGCCCGGTGCCACCAACACCGTTACCGGAATCGCCACCGCCTACATGGATTCCATTCCCATGGTGATTATCACCGGCCAGGTGCCGACCCCGCTGATCGGCAATGACGCATTTCAGGAAGCCGACATCATCGGTATCACCAGGCCTGTGACCAAGCATAACTACCTGGTGCGTGATATTAAGGACCTGGCGCGAATCATCAAGCAGGCCTTTTACATCGCCCGCACCGGGCGGCCCGGGCCGGTTCTGATTGATCTGCCAAAGGATATACAGGTTGCCACAACCCAGTTTTCTTACCCCGAGTCCGTAGATCTTCCCGGCTACAAACCGACCTACAGCCCCAATGTCCGGCAGGTCGAAAAGGCCGTAAAGATGATCCTCAAGGCGCGCAAGCCGCTCATTTACGTCGGCGGCGGGGCGACTCTATCCGATGCTCCTGAAGAGCTCAAAAAACTGGCCGAAACCATCCAGGCCCCGGTGACCACCACCTTGATGGGTATGGCAGCCTTTCCCAGAAAGCATCCCCTGTCGCTGGGCATGCTGGGGATGCATGGGACCTACTATGCCAATATGGCGGTGACCGACTCGGACCTGCTGATTGCCATCGGGGCGCGGTTTGACGATCGGGTCACCGGAAAGATTGCCACATTTGCGCCCCATGCCAAGGTGATCCATGTCGATATCGATCCGACATCAATCAAGAAAAACGTTCGCGTGGATTTACCCATCGTCGGCGATCTTAAGGACGTGCTGCACAAACTTGTCACCAGGCTGGCCGAATCTGCCGAGGAGGTCGAGGAATTGATCGCCGAAACCGCTCCCTGGCGTCAGGAGGTCGAAGGCTGGAAATCCAAGCACCCGATGAGTTACAAGGCTTCGAGCAGCGTCATTAAGCCACAGTTTGTTATCGAGAAGATTCGGGAGCTGACAGCCGACGACGCAATTATCACGACCGAGGTCGGGCAGCACCAGATGTGGACCGCCCAGTTTTTTGGTTTCACCCAGCCACGCACCTTTCTCTCGTCAGGCGGCCTGGGGACTATGGGCTATGGATTGCCGGCGGCACTGGGAGCCCAGGCTGCCTTTCCCGAACGGCAGGTCATAGATATCTCCGGGGATGGATCTTTTCAGATGAACTCCCAGGAGCTTGCCACCCTGGTACAGTACCGGCTGCCGGTTAAGATTGCCATCCTCAACAACAATTTCCTCGGGATGGTTCGTCAGTGGCAGCAGATGTTCTTCAGTAAGCGTTACAGCCAGACCTGCATGGAGTTGCCCATCGATTTCGTCAAGTTGGCCGAGGCCTACGGGGCCACAGGTTTGCAGGCCAGAACCCCTGACGAAGTGGAAAAGGTCATTCAACAGGCTCTGGATACCCCGGGCCCGGTAATTATGGAGTTCAAGGTGGCCAGGGAGGAGAACGTCATGCCCATGGTCCCCACCGGGGCCGGCCTCAACGAAATGGTTCTGGCGTCCTGAAAAAATTATTCTATACATTGTGAATGGAGACATCTGAGATGAGACATACGATTTCGGTTTTGGTTGAAAATGAATTCGGGGTGCTGAGCCGGGTTTCCGGGCTCTTTTCGGGACGGGGGTTCAATATCGAGAGCCTTTCGGTAGCGCCTACCCTCGACCCGAGTATCTCCCGCATGACCATCGTTACCAGCGGCGATGACCGGATTCTTGAACAGATCAACAAGCAACTCAACAAGCTGATCGACACCATCAAGATTATCGACTTTACCGGCCAGGATTATGTCGAGCGCGAAATGGCCTTGATCAAGGTGACCGCCAGTGAGGATACCCGGGCAGAGATTCTGCGCGTCGCCGATATCTTCCGCGGTAAGGTGGTGGACGTGACCGCCCGCTCCTATACTATCGAGGTGACCGGCGCACCGGCAAAGGTCGAGGCGATCCTCGAACTGTTGCGGCCCATGGGGATTAAGGAAGTTGTACGGTCCGGGCCGGTGGTTCTCGGTCGCGGCGCAAAAGAGTGGAAAAACGCCTGACCCACCCGGGCTACAAACCCTGACTGAGCAAGGAGGGTAGATTCACCCGGGAGTCATGCTAGAAGGCAAGGCCAAGCAACCGGTGCTCAACGCCATGCGTCGCAAGGCGTTGAGCACTTCGTCGTAGAGCTTGGCGGGAAGCTGTGTTCGATGATGTGTTGGGTCGGCAAGAACAAAGGTTGTTGACAGAAACCGTAACTAAAACCGGTTTCACGTAATGAATAGCGGGTGGCTAGTAACCTGTGGCCGGGTAGACCTGACACTGGTTGCAGGTCGCCTGTTGTTTTTTTAAGGTATTGTTCTATTTACTCTACTCACCAAGGAACTGAAAAATGCGCAATCAAAATCAGCCTGTTGCCAACGAAGGCTATCCCTTTATCGGCCTGTTTGCTTTTATCACCCTGGTTTTTGCCCTGTTGGGTTGGGGTTTTCTGTCGGTGGTCTTTTTGCTGTTGACCCTCTTCACCGTCTACTTCTTCCGCAACCCCGAACGGTGCGTTCCTCAGGAGGAAGACGCGGTTGTCTCTCCGGCAGACGGCAAAATTGTCTTCGCCGGCCCGGTGACCGAGGATCGTTACTTCAAGGGACCGGCCATCAAGGTCAGCATTTTCATGTCCGTGTTTAACGTCCATGTGAACCGGGCGCCATTTTCGGGTCAAGTTGTGGATATGTTTTACAATAAAGGCCAGTTTCTCAACGCGGCACTGGACAAGGCCAGCCTCGAGAACGAGCAGGGGGGGATCCTTCTCGAAACCCCCAAGGGCAAGCGCCTGCTCTTTGTGCAGATCGCCGGGTTGATCGCCCGTCGCATCGTCACCTATCCGGTGGTCGGCAGCACCCTTGAGCGGGGGATGCGCTATGGGCTGATCCGTTTCGGGTCGAGGGTCGATGTTTATTTTCCCGAGGAGGCACAGATTAACGCTCGGATTGGTGATCGCACCGTCGCCGGAGAGACGATTCTGGGCTATCTGCGCTGAACCAGGAGCCTGTGCCCTTTGGCGGAAAGCCTGCGCCAGGGGCTGCTTCACCACATAAAGCCATTATCGTGCTGTTTCTGTTGATCTTTGGTTCTGTGCTTTCGGGGCCGCGCACCTTTTTGGTGGCTTTGGCCGGTTCATCCAAGCTCACAATCAAAAATTCCGCTTGATCAAACCCTGTATGGCGCCCTTGAACAAAACAAACCGATGTTTGCTTTGGGGCAAAAACGCTTGACATCCTGAGCGGATATCTGTTCTATTATCCGCTCAAAGCTTGTCAAAGGCGTTGAAGAGGAGTAGTAGATTCCTGACCCTGTTTCAGAGAGCCGACGGTTGCTGCAAGTCGGCACAGGACGGATTCGAACTCGCCTTGGAGCCGCGAGGGTGAACGGTTGCACTTGCAACTTGCAGGTGTACCAGGTAGTTCTCGCCGTAAGTCTGCGTAAAAGACCAACGAGGGCCCGTCTATCGGGCTGTAACAGGGTGGTACCGCGAAGCTGAAGCTCTCGCCCCTGATAGGGGTCGAGGGCTTTTTTATTAGGCGTCGGTCGAAAAGATTGAACCTCCAGGGGGCCGTGCCTGGAGTCCAGGGAAAGGGGGTGGTCGTGTGGAATCGGACCTAGGTGAGCTAGCATTGCGTAGTATGTCGGCTACAATTACTGCTTTGAACAACTACAACCTGCACGAACTGCCCGATGGGGCCATGGCCCAATAAAGGAGAAAACATGAGCGAAAAAGCCAATATTATCATTTTCGATACGACCTTACGTGATGGTGAGCAGTCTCCCGGCGCCAGCATGAACATCGAGGAGAAGTTGCGCATCGCCCATCAGCTTGAAAAGATGAACGTCGATGTCATCGAGGCCGGCTTTCCGATTGCCTCCGAAGGTGATTTCGAGGCGGTCAAGCGCGTCGCCCAGGCGATCAAGGGGCCGCAGATCGCCGGACTGTGCCGAGCCAACGATATGGATATCGACCGGGCGTGGGAGGCTCTGCAATACGCCGGAGAGCGCGGCCGCATCCATACCTTTATCGCCACCAGCGATATCCATATGAAACACAAGCTCCAGATGAGCGAAGAGCAGGTTCTTGAGGCCGCGGTCAAAGCCGTCAGGCGTGCAGCAGGCTACACTGCGAACGTTGAATTCTCCGCTGAGGATGCCGTGCGCACCCGGTTGCCGTTTCTGGCCAAGGTGGTCGAGGCGGTGATCGATGCCGGGGCGACTACGGTGAATATCCCAGATACCGTCGGTTATACCATCCCTTCAGAGTACTTTAACATTATCAAATACCTTAAGGACAACGTCCCCAACGTCGAAAAGGCCGTCCTTTCGGTGCATTGCCACAATGACCTCGGGCTTGCCGTGGCCAACTCCCTCGCCGCCATCCAGGCCGGCGCCGGGCAGGTTGAGTGTACCATTAACGGTATCGGTGAGCGTGCCGGCAATTGCTCGCTTGAAGAGGTGGTCATGACCCTGCGCACCCGTCACGACATCATGCCCTTTGGCACTAATGTGGTGACCGAGCATATCTACGCTGCGAGCAAGCTGCTTTCAACCATCACCGGGATCGTCGTGCAGCCCAACAAAGCGATCGTCGGTGCCAACGCTTTCGCTCACGAGGCCGGGATCCACCAGCATGGGGTGCTGATGGAAAAATCGACCTACGAAATCATGACCCCCGAATCGATCGGGCTTAACCAGAACAAGCTGGTTCTCGGCAAGCACTCGGGTCGCCATGCCTTTACCCAGCGGTTGACCGAACTCGGTTATGACTTGAATAAAGAGGATACCAACAAGGCGTTCGTCCGCTTTAAGGCTCTGGCCGATGCAAAAAAAGAGATTTTCGATGAAGATCTTGACGCCATCGTCGCCGACGAAATTATCCGGGTCCCCGAGACCTACAAGTTGATGCAGATGAACGTGTCGTCCGGCTCCTTTGCCGCTCCCACCGCAACGGTGGAACTCGAGGTTGAAGGGAAGGTGAAAAAGGTTGCCCTTATTGGCGATGGTCCCGTCGATGCCACCTTCAAGGCGATCAAGAAGCTTGCCGGAAGCAAGGCACGCCTGCTCAACTTTTCTGTCGGGGCCATCACCGGCGGCACCGACGCCCAGGGCGAGTGCACCGTTCGCCTCGAACTCGATGGCCGCGAGGTGCTGGGGCAGGGGGCGCATCCCGATATTATCGTGGCCAGCGCCAAGGCTTACATCAACGCCTTGAATAAAATCGCCTCCAAACAAAAACGAACGACCGTTTCTCTGTAACCATACCGGTGCGCCCTGGAAGACCTGGCATCGGCACCGTTGACGAACTGGATGCGCGGAGCATTCTCTGATGGCTCCGCGTGTTTCGTCCCACGGGCTGAGGAGCCGCTTGCATGAGAGCCCTGGATTGAGATAATATCAAACCCTGTTGTATACAGTCTGAAAGTGAAGGAGAAAACATGGGAAAAACCATCGCCGAAAAAATCTTTGACGCTCATCTTCGTGATGAGCCTTTTGCCGGGACCAAGGTCCTGAACCTCGACCGGGTCCTGTGTCATGAAATTACCACTCCGGTTGCCATAGCCGACCTCGAGTGGCGCGGTAAAGACCGTGTTTTTGACCCTAATAAGATCAAGGCAGTCATCGATCATGTGACCCCCTCTAAGGACAGCAAGACAGCTCTTCAGGCAAAAATGCTTCGTGATTGGGCCCGGCGGCACGAAATCCCAGACTTTTTCGACGTTGGCCATAACGGCGTCTGCCACGCGATCTTTCCTGAAAAAGGTTATATCCGCCCGGGGTATACGGTCATTATGGGCGACAGTCACACCTGCACCCACGGGGCTTTCGGTGCTTTTGCCGCCGGAGTCGGTACCACAGACCTCGAGGTCGGTATCCTCAAGGGAGTCTGTGCCTTCCGCCAACCCGGGACCATTCGGGTCAACCTCAGCGGCACCCTGTCCAGTGGGGTCTATGCCAAGGATGTCATCCTCTTCGTCATCGCCCAGCTTGGTGTGAACGGTGCCACTGACCGGGTGATCGAGTTCCGCGGACCGATCGTCGACGAGATGTCCATGGAGGCACGCATGACCTTGTGCAATATGGCCATTGAGGCTGGTGGCACCTGCGGGATCTGCCTGCCCGACATGACCACGGTTGATTACCTCTGGCCCTTCATTTCCGAGGACTATCCGAGCAAAGAGGCAGCCCTTGAAGATTATAAAAAATGGCACTCCGATGAGGATGCCTGCTATGACAAGGTTCTCGATATCGATGTTTCGACCCTCGAGCCCCAGGTGACCTACGGCTACAAACCCGACTGCGTCAAGCCGGTCGGAGAGTTGGCCGGGTCCCCAGTTGACCAGATCTACATCGGTACCTGTACCAATGGCCGTATCGAAGACCTGAGGGTTGCTGCAGAGATTCTTAAGGGTAAGAAGATTGCCGATTCGGTTCGCGGTATCGTTTCACCTGCGACCCCGAAAATTTTCAGCGATGCTCTTGAAGAGGGGATCATCAAGATTTTCATGGATGCCGGTTTCTGCGTGACCAACCCCACTTGCGGTGCCTGTCTCGGCATGAGCAACGGAGTGCTCGCCGAAGGTGAAGTCTGTGCGGCCACCAGTAATCGCAACTTCAACGGTCGCATGGGCAAGGGGGGCATGGTTCACCTGATGAGCCCGGCCACCGCTGCAGCGACCGCCCTGGCAGGAAAAATCGTCGATCCCCGCAGTTACTGAGGGCTCAAGGCGAGACTGAATTTTTTACAAAAGGGAGCACATGCACCATGGAAAAATCTTTTGGCGGACCGGCCATTTTTCTGGACCGATCCGATATAAACACCGATGAGATCATCCCCGCCAAGTACCTGACCGAGGTCACAAAGGAGGCCTTGACCCCTTACTGCCTCGAAGACCTCAAGCTCGAAGGTTTTGACCCCAAGGGCGAAAAACTCAAAAATGCCAGGGTCATCGTCACCCGTGAGAATTTTGGTTGCGGCTCCTCCCGTGAGCACGCACCATGGGTTTTCGAGGTCAACGATATTCACACCGTGATCGCCGAAAGCTACGCCCGTATATTCCGGCAGAACATGTTCAATGGGGGGATGCTCGCCATTGAATTGCCCAAGGCCGATATCGACCGGTTTTTCGGGCTCTCGGCTGTTGCTGACGTCGAGGTGTCCGTCGATCTCGAGGCCCAGACCATTTCTGCTAGCGCCGCCGGTAAAATGGAAACCTTTTCCTTTGACATCAGCCAGTTTGACAAGGCCCTGGTCAAGGCCGGAGGCTGGGTAGAGTTTGCCGACGCCCGTTATTGAGCCTGGCCAAAACGATAGAAAGAGACCGGGCAATGCCCGGTCTTTTTTTATGCAGGGCCCCTTTAAGAGCTTGGTGTTTTTTTAGTGGAGAGGCAGGTCTGATTCTGCAGAACCGGTCCCCATGGCCGGAAAAATGATTTGACAAACCTCAGATCGCTTCATATAGTGGCAACCGTTTGAAAAAGTGACGGTTTTGGCTGTTTGAATCTGTATTTTTGAAGACTTTATTCAGGATTTTGGAAGGAGATTGACAGGTATGGCTAAGCAGTTCAAGGTCGCGGTTCTTCCCGGCGATGGTATCGGCCCGGAAGTTATGAACGAGGCGCTCAAGGTTCTCGAGGCGGTTGAAGGTAAGTTCGGCGTGAAATTCGAGCGGACCTTCGCCAACGTTGGTGGCGCCGGCATCGACAAGGAGGGCAAGGCCCTCCCCCAGACCACGATCGATATCTGCAAGGCTTCTGACGCCATTCTGTTTGGCAGTGTCGGCGGACCGAAGTGGGAGAGCCTGCCCCCGGACGAGCAGCCCGAGCGTGGCGCCCTGTTGCCGTTGCGGAAAATATTCGGCCTGTTCTGCAACCTGCGCCCGGCGATCATATTTCCGGCCCTCACAGGAGCCTCGAGTCTGAAGCAAGAGGTTATCGATGGCGGTTTCGACCTGCTCGTGGTTCGTGAACTGACAGGGGGCATCTACTTTTCCCAGCCCAAAGGGATCGAAGGCGAAGGCGCCGAGCGCAAAGGCTTCGACACCATGCTGTACACCGATGCAGAAGTCGAGCGCATCTCCCATGTGGCCTTCCAGGCTGCTCGCAAACGCAGCAAGAAGGTTGTCTCCATCGACAAGGCCAATGTCCTTTCAACCTCTGTGCTCTGGCGGGAGGTTGTTGAGCGGGTCGCCAAGGACTATCCCGATGTTGAACTCTCCCACATGTATGTCGATAACGCGGCCATGCAGCTGGTCCGGTGGCCAAAGCAGTTTGACGTCATGCTCTGCGGCAATATGTTCGGCGACATCATCTCCGACGAGGCGGCCATGCTGACCGGGTCCCTGGGCATGTTGCCCTCGGCCTCGCTGGCCGAAGGGAGCTTTGGCATGTACGAGCCCTCAGGCGGCAGCGCCCCCGATATCGCCGGTCAGGGCATCGCCAACCCGATCGCTCAAATCCTTTCTGCCTCAATGATGCTGCGTTACTCCTTCGGCATGATTGAGGCGGCCGATGCCGTCGACGCTGCCGTTGAGAAGGTTCTCAATGCCGGCTACCGCACAGGGGATATTTATCAGGGCGGAGTCGAAGAGAAAAAAGTTAACACAGCCCAGATGGGCGATGCCATCGTCGCTCAGCTGTAATATCCAGACGCCCCCCCTGGTTTCAGCCCGGCTGAAACCAGGGGGGCAACCAACAGCAACAGGAGAACAGAACAAATGTCCAGGCAGTTTAACGTTGCAGTGGTTGGGGCTACCGGAGCCGTTGGCAACCAGATTCTCGAGGTTTTGGCCGAGCGAAACTTTCCAATCGGCAAGCTGCGCCTGCTGGCTTCTGAACGATCGGCAGGGGACTTTCTGGAATTCAAGGACGAGCAGGTTATGGTCGAGGAGTTGAACAATGACTCCTTTAAGGACATCGACATCGCGCTGTTCAGCGCCGGTGGCGAGCGCAGTGAGAAGTTCTGCCCCATTGCAGCTGCAGCCGGTGCCGTTTGTATCGATAATTCCAGCGCCTGGCGCATGGACCCCGAGGTGCCGTTGGTGGTTCCCGAGGTCAATCCCCAGGATATTGGCCAGTATAAGACCAGGGGGATCATCGCTAACCCCAACTGCTCAACGATTCAGATGGTTGTAGCTCTCAAGCCCCTGCAGGATTGCAGCCCCATTAAGCGCGTGGTGGTTTCGACCTACCAGGCGGTTTCCGGTAGCGGTCAAAAAGCCGTCGACGAGTTGCGTATTCAGTCGGGGGAGCTTCTCAACGGGCGACCGGCCGAATGCAAGGTTTACCCTCACCAGATCGGTTTCAACTGCCTGCCCCACATCGATGCCTTCCTTGAGAACGGTTACACCAAAGAAGAGATGAAAATGGTCAATGAGACCAGGAAGATTCTTGGTGATGCGGGGATCCGGGTGACTGCCACGACGGTCAGGGTGCCGGTCTTTTACGGGCACAGCGAATCGGTTAACGTTGAGTTCGAAGGCCCGATTTCCGCAGCCAGGGCCCGCGAAGTGCTCAGTCAGGCCGCGGGAGTCGAGGTGGTTGATGACCTGGCCAACAACGATTATCCTATGCCAATCGACGCCGCTGGCAGGGATGCAACCCTGGTGGGAAGGATTCGCGAGGATGAGTCCTGCGACAATGCCTTGAATCTCTGGGTGGTCGCTGACAATGTTCGCAAAGGGGCGGCAACCAATGCGGTGCAGATCGCCGAAATCCTTGTGGCCGAGCATCTCTGATTTTTTTGGAATTCAGTAATAATCTCGAAAAGGGGGCCTTGTGCCCCCTTTTCATTCGTGTGCTATGGGGCTAATTGACGACATAACTCTGGGGCGGTTTCTGGAGCGTGATTCGTTGCTGCACCAGCTCGACCCGCGGATTAAACTTCTCGGGGCGCCGGGACTGATTGTGGCCGGTTTCGCTTCGGCCGACCCGCAACGGCTTGCCCTTCTCGGTCTTGCGGCTGCACTGCTGGTCGGTGTATCGAAAGTCGAGTGGCATATATGGTGGCGGGGCGCCTGGGTCTTTCGTTGGCTGCTGCTCTTTACTTTGTTGCTGCACCTGTTTCTGTCCCCCGGGCGCACCCTTCTGGGGGTGAGCTGGATTTCGCTCGATGGTCTGGTTCTGGGGGCTGTGGTCTGTGCGCAGCTGTTGCTTGCGGTCGTATTTTCCAGCATGATCACCTTGACCACCAGGCCTCAGGAGATTGTCGCAGGTTTAAACGCCATGCTCTCGCCCCTGGGCCGGGTCGGGCTGCCTGTCGAGCAGGCCGCCATGTACCTGCTTCTGGTTCTGCATTTTATCCCGGTGCTCAGGGATGAGGCCGGCAAAGCCCTTGAGCGGTGCCGCCAGGATGAACCGGTGCAGGCTCAAGGCACCTTGCTGGAGCGGGCGATGGTTGCTCGCAAAATCATGGCTCCGATGTTGCTCGGCCTGATCGAACGGGCCGATGTTCTGGCCATAGATATTTGCGAGGGTCGTCAGCCCCTTGGAAGGCCCGTCGTGCTCAAACCTTTAATCGCCCTTCGGCCCTGGGAGTGGTTGTCTTTCTTTTTGATCGTGCTGCTGCTGGTGGTGGTCTTGGTTTTATGATGAAGAAGATCTGCCTGACCTTCGAATATGACGGCACCGCTTACGCCGGCTGGCAGGTGCAGCCCAACGGCCTCTCCGTTCAGGAGGTCGTCGAGCAGGCCCTGGCCCGGGTGCTCGGTGAGTCGGTGCGCCTGCACTCGTCTGGCCGCACCGATGCCGGAGTCCATGCCCGGGGTATGGTGGCGCACTTTGTCACCTCCCGGCAATTACCCATGAGCGCTTACCGTGAAGGGGTGAACCGGCTGCTGCCCAAGGACATCGCGGTCAAAGAGGCGCTCGAGGTCGATGATGATTTTCATGCCCGTTTCAGCGCCCGTGGAAAATGGTACCGATACACCATTTGTAACAGCGCGGTTCGCTCCCCGTTAATGGAGCGTTTTGCCTGGCATGTGCGCGGCCCCCTTGCGCACCAGGCCATGGCTGAGGCGGCGGTAGCCTTTGAGGGCAGGCATGATTTTTCCGCCTTCCGTTCTTCAGGTTGTGAAGCTCGCACCACTGAGCGGGAGGTCTTCTCCCTGGATGTTTGCCGAATCGAGGAGCTGGTGCACGTCGATGTCAAGGGGGCAGGGTTTCTAAGAAATATGGTGCGGGTCATGGTCGGGACTCTGGTCGATGTTGGCCAGGGCAAGCGCCCCTCAGGGGAAATCAAGCAGTTGCTCGATAGCGGATGCCGAAAGCAATCCGGACGTACTGCTCCTCCCCAGGGGCTGTGCCTGATGAATGTCTGGTATTAAGATGGTCACTGCCCGCCTTGGCCCAGGTTGCAAAACCCCGGGCTCGGGGTATATTTTCCCATAGGCTTTAAGTTTTTCTTGTGGGGGGCAGATGAAGAAAGCAGTCAAAATTCTCGTTCCGATCGATTTCTCCCGGTACAGCCGCGAAACCTTGGATTTTGCCCTGACCCTGAGAAATTTCTTTCTGCCGACCTACATTCTGCTCAACGTGGTCGTCAGCGGCGAGGTTGAGAGCTTTGCAAACCTCGGTGGGGAACTTCCCGAAACCCGAGCCCGGCGCATGCAGGAATCAAAGGACCAGCTCGAAGGAGAGGCCAATCGCCGTCGCAAGCAGATACCCGAACTCAATATGGAGTGCCGGGTCGCTTCGGGCATACCTTTCAAAGAGATCTGCCGCCTGGCCGATGAGGAAAACTCCGACCTGATTGTCATCGGTACTCATGGGCGAACCGGGCTCTCCCATCTGCTGATCGGCAGCACCGCCGAGCGGGTGGTGCAGCATGCCTCATGTCCAGTTCTCAGCATTAAGCCGCGAATTCTTTAAGCAACCGTTAACTCCCATTTCTGTAGGCCCAAAAGGTGCCCCCGCGACCCCCAATTAAAGCAATGACTTAGCCCCCAATAGCCCGAGGCTCATGGGGGGGGGTATATCTCATCTATAAAGTTTTCACTGGTGCCTTGGCGGCTCGGCGGCAAGTCGGACTTTTGTTTTGTCTTGCTTCCGAAAAAATCAGCCAGCCGAAGCGAAAAAGGGCTTGACACTTCAGGCGCTTTTCTGTAACGTCACGGCTTCTGTGAGCCCCGTATTCAATCACAGTTATTCATAGAGAGGAACACGATGAGTACCCAAGTTGCCAAAGAGTCTGAAATCAAAAGAAACTGGTTTATTGTAGATCTGGAAGGTAAGGTCCTTGGCCGCGCCGCGGCAGAGATTGCTCGCGTTCTCAGTGGCAAGCGCAAGGCTATTTATACCCCCAGTGTAGACACCGGAGATTTTGTCGTTGTGATCAATGCCGACAAGATCAAACTGACCGGAAACAAACTGGCTGACAAGATGTATTACCATCACACCGGTTTCCCCGGTGGGATTCGGTCCATCAATGCTGAGAAGCTTCTGGGTAAAAAGCCCGAGGAGCTGATCAAGAAGGCCGTCAAGGGAATGTTGCCCAAGAATCCCCTGGGCCGCAAGATGGCCAAGAAGCTCAAGGTCTACAGCGGATCCGAGCATCCCCACAGTGCACAGCAGCCTAAAGAACTGGTCTTTTAAGATTTAAATTCAGGAGATAGAGATGGCCGAACAGAAATTTTATGCGACCGGTAAAAGAAAAACGTCTGTTGCTCGGGTGTGGATGAAGCCCGGCACTGGGGTGATCACCGTTAACAAGCGTCCCGTAGGCGAGTTTTTTGGCCGGGAAACCTCCAAGATGGTTATCCAGCAGCCTCTGGAACTCACCGATAACGTCGGCAAGTTTGACATCTCGGTGAACGTCGCCGGCGGCGGTCCCTCCGGGCAGGCTGGTGCTATTAAACACGGCATCACCAAGGCCCTGCTCGAGGTTGACCCCGAACTGCGCGCTGTCCTCAAGAAGGCCGGGTTCATTACCCGCGACAGCCGTGTCAAAGAACGTAAAAAGTACGGCCGCCGGGCTGCCCGCGCGAGCTTCCAGTTCTCCAAGCGTTAAAACAGGTACGCCGGGTTTCCGGCTCAGGAACTGGATACGATTCACAAAAGGGAAGCCCTCGGGTTTCCCTTTTGTATTTTTTCCTTAATTGTTGGGGAGAAGTCACATGGTCAAAGTTGCAGTGGTTGGTGCCAGTGGTTATACCGGGGTGGAACTCGTCAGGTTGCTCGATGGTCATCCCCAGGTCGAGTTAAGCTGCGTGACCTCGCGGCAGAGCGCCGGCGAGGAGCTTGCTGCTGTTTTTCCTTCTTTAATCGAACGCATTGCCTTGCGCTGCGACCCCCTCGATATTGCGTTGATCGCAGCAAAAGCCGATTGTGTCTTTACTGCGCTGCCGCATAAAACGGCCATGACCGTGGTGCCTGAGCTGTTGGCAGCGGGAAAGACGGTTGTCGACTTGTCTGCCGATTACCGGCTGCGCGACGCCAAGGTTTACAAGGCCTGGTACCAGGAGCACAGCAGCCCGGAACTTATCGGTGAGGCTGTTTATGGGTTGCCCGAGCTTTATCGCGAGCAGGTTCGCGGTGCCAGACTCGTCGCCAACCCCGGTTGTTATCCCACCAGTGTCGCCCTGGCTCTGGCTCCGTTGTTGAAAAAAAAGTTGATCGATCCCGCCACTCTGGTGATTGACAGCAAATCCGGGACCAGCGGGGCGGGGCGCTCTGCCAAGGTGGGGAGCCTGTTCTGCGAGGTGAATGAAGGCTTCAAGGCCTATGGCGTTGCAAGCCATCGACATACTCCCGAAATCGAGCAGACCCTGACCGATCTTGCCGGGCAACCGATCATGGTCAGCTTCACCCCGCACCTGCTGCCGATTAATCGCGGAATCCTCTCGACCTGTTATGCGTCCCTCTCCGAAAAACGCACTACCGCCGAGCTGGTCGAGATTTTTCGGCAGCATTACCAGGGTGAATTCTTCGTTCGGGTTCACCCCGAGGGGGGTCTGCCCAATGCCGCTTATGTCCGGGGGAGCAACTTCTGCGACATCGGTGTCGTCAGCGATCCGCGCACCGGGCGGGTCATTGTGGTCTCGGCTATCGACAATCTGGTCAAAGGCGCGGCCGGTCAGGCCATACAGAACATGAACCTGATGTTCGGGTTTGAAGAAAGCACCGGTTTGACCGGATTGCCCGTTTTCCCTTAAAATAGTTAACTGTCTGCCTATAGGCCCGGGCAGAAGAATGAAAAATCATTTGCCACAAAGATCACAGAGGTCACAGAGAGGTAAAGATATCTTCTGGGAACTCTGTGTCCTCTGTGGCGGATGTGTTTCGGCTCTAAAGTTATTTCAACCTTTCGGGAGTTTTTTGATGGAATGCGTTTCGACCCGGTCGATTGAACACTGCACCTGTACCTGCACCGCCTGCGATAAGCGAGGCAACTGCTGTAAATGCGTGATTTACCACCGTGGCAAGGGGGAGATCCCAGGTTGTTTTTTCACCCCCGAGGGTGAGCGCAGCTTCGATCGCTCCATTGCCAGTTTCTGCAAGGATCAAGGCTTCTGAGCGCTTTAAAAAACAACTCTTTTATTCCCATGGGTCGTCAGGAGATGGCGGCACGGGGCTGGGATGAACTCGATATCCTTCTGGTCTCCGGGGATGCGTACGTCGATCATCCGGCTTTCGGGATTCCCCTGCTTGCAAGGCTGCTCGAGTCAGAAGGGTATCGGGTCGGGATTCTCGCCCAACCCGACTGGCGCGACCCTGCAGCCTTTCAGGTCATGGGGCGTCCCCGATTATTTGCGGCGGTTTCAGCCGGGGCCATGGATTCGATGGTCAACCATTATACGGCAGCAAAAAAGGTGCGCCGTAATGATGCCTATACCCCCGGTGGGCGCGCAGGGGCACGTCCCAACCGTGCGGTCATCGCCTATACCGCTGCCCTCAAGGGGGCCTTTCGCGCGCTGCCTGTGATCATCGGCGGAATTGAGGGCAGCCTGCGTCGCCTGGCCCATTATGATTACTGGGACGACCGGGTGCGGCGTTCGATCCTCGTCGACAGCAAGGCTGACCTGTTGGTTTTTGGAATGGGGGAAGCCCCCTTGCTTGAGATTGCCCGCCGTGCCGCTCAAGGCGATTCCCCCGCAAACATGGGCGACATTGCCGGCACTGCCCAGATAAGCTCTGAACCGCCTGCGCAGGGCATCCTGCTGCCGTCCTTCGAGGATGTGGCCGCAGACCCCGAGCTTTACAATCAGGCCTTTTGCACCACGGCAAAGCAGGATAACTCCTACAGTGGAAGAATGCTTGTGCAGGGGCACGGAACTCGCTGGGTGGTGGTCAACCCTCCATCGAGCCCTCTGCAGGAGGCCGAACTGGACCGGGTCTACGGCCTGCCCTTTCAAAAGCGCCCTCACCCGAGTTACACTGAGCCGATTCCCGCCTACGAGCAGATCCGTTTTTCCCTGACCACCCACCGAGGTTGCTTTGGTGGCTGCGCATTTTGCGCCATCACCCATCACCAGGGAAAGATCATCCAGTCGCGTTCCGAGGCCTCCATTCTGGCCGAAGTGGATGGTCTGACCGGTCATCCCCAGTTTCGCGGAACCCTCTCGGATGTGGGCGGGCCGACGGCCAACATGTATGGTCTGAGCTGCGGCAACGCCGATGCCCGGGCCAAGTGTCGAAAAGCCGGCTGCCTTTTCCCAAGCCCTTGCCGTCACCTGGTTGCCAATGACGGCAGGGCGGTCAGGTTGCTACGGAAGATCCGGCAGCGGCAAGGGGTTAAGCACGTTTTCGTAGCTTCCGGGGTGCGTTACGACCTCATGGAGCAGCAACCCGACTACTTCGAAGATCTGCTCAAGCATCATGTCGGCGGATTGCTCAAGGTCGCTCCCGAGTCGGTTTGTCACGGGGTGACGCAGGTTATGCGTAAACCCGGGCCGGAAGCTTTCAAGGCCTTTCTCGAACAGTTCCGATGCACGACCCGGCGTCTGGGGTTGCGCCAGGCCGTAGTGCCTTACTTCATCGCTGCCCACCCTGGTTCGACATTGTCGGATATGGTCGATGTGGCCCTGTTTCTTAAAGCTCACAATCTGCGGATCGAGCAGGTTCAGGAATTTACCCCGACCCCAGGCACCCTTGCAACTTGTATCTATCACACCGGTAAAGACCCCTTCAGCGGTGAGCCCGTGCATGTGCCGCGCACGCCCAAGGAGCGCCGGCTGCAGAAGGCTTTGCTGCTGTCTCATCTACCGGAGCATCGTGGCGATGTCATGGAGGCGCTGCGTCTTTGCGGTCGTCAGAGCGATGCGGGCTCGCTGCTTGGGCAGCATTCGAGGCGGGAAAACCAAAAGACCGGGCGCAATAAAAAGGGTAGGCTCTAACTCTTTGCGGTTTCCGCCGGGGAGGGTGCCAATGTTTCGACAGGCGCGGGGCGGTTTCTCCAGGAGACGGTGCAATTGCGGCCGGCCTCTTTTGCTATGTACAGGGCTTTGTCTGCCAGGTCAAGAAGTTCGTAGATGTCTTTGCTGTCGCCCGGGAATTCGGCAATTCCCAGCGACATGGTGATCCGTCCCTCCGGCTGACTTTTTTCGGCACCGGGAAAAATGGCCCCTTCAACGGCCCGGCGCAGCTTTTCTCCTGCGGCAAAGGCTCCGTCTCCAGTGGTCTTGGGCAGCAGGATCGTGAATTCCTCCCCTCCGAAACGGGCAACAAGGTCGATCCCCCGGGTGCTTTGCAGCAGCAAGGAGGCGACCTTTTTCAGCACGATGTCCCCTTGCAGGTGACCGTTGGTGTCATTGTAGAGCTTAAAGTGGTCGATGTCTGCAATGATCAGGCTGAACTGGGCCGAAAAACGCCTGGCCTGGGCCTGTTCACGCTGCAGAATGGCATGAAAATTCCTGCGGTTGGCAAGCCCGGTGAGTTCATCGGTGTTGGAGAGGTTGCGAGCCCTTTCGTAGAGTTGGGCATTTTCAATAGCTACCGCTGCCTGGTTGGCAATGGCCTGGATAACCCGGCATTTTTTTTCCGAGAATCCGTCGACCTTTTGCTTGTGCAGATTTAAAACTCCGCATAACCGGTTTTTCACCACCATCGGAGTGGATACCATGGAGCCGAAAACTGACTTTTTGCCCTTGTAGTCAAGGCTCCGCTGGTCCTGTGACACGTCGGGTACGTATTGCTGCTTCTGGGTCCTGGCAGCCTGTCCGGTAATCCCCTCGTCCAGGCGAAAGGTGACCCCGCTTAACAGGTTATCGTCTAGCCCCAGTGTTTTTCGCACGTCGAGTTCTTCGTTTCCCTGATTGTACAAAAGCATGACCATTTCGTCGCAGTGGATCACGTCTTTGAGGACGTTAAGCATGCGGTCAAAGAGAATGCCAAGGTCCAGGGTCGAGGTCATGGCCTGATTCAACTGGTAGAGTGCCGAGGTCTCTTTGAGGTTGCTCTTGAGGTCGTGATTGGCTCTGGCGATCTCCTCGTTTTTCCGCTCCAGAATATCTTTGTACTTGATCTCTTCCTGGGCTGTGGCCAGGCGGGTTTCCTGCTCGATGCGTTCGCTGTAGAGTTCCTCAAGTTGGCAGAGCATGGTGTTGAAGCTGCGGGCCGTCTGGCCAAGTTCATCCTGGCCGACTTCAGGGATGCGGTAAGAGAGGTTACCCTCGCTGACCGCTGCTGTGGCTTTGGTCAGTTCCCGGACCGGAGCCATGATCTGGTCAATCAATCTGTAATAAATGTAGCTGCCTATCAGCAGGGCAGCAAGAATTGTCCAGAATGATCGAATGGCCAGGGTGTTGACCATTCCGCCCATTTCGGTCACCTGGATTTCTATAGCGACCACCAGCATGTCCGTGGTTCCGAGGGGCAGCGCAAAATAGAGGTAACGGTGTGGCGCGGGGGCGCTTCTTTGGGTGAAGTATCTGCCATCGGTCAGCACGGTTTCAAGTTCTTTAGCCGAGAGTTCAGGCGGCAGAGCGTCAGCCCTGCTCGAAACCAGGACCTCTCCCTGGAGGGATATCAGGGAAACCGTGGTGTCCAATCCCTTGGTCAGGGCCTTGAGGAAGCCCTTATCAATAGGTGTCTGCATAACGAGAATTTCGCCCTGGGCTCCCATGGGCGTTGCTACGGTCAGGGCCGGGATGGTCCCTTGTTCAGCCATAAATCTAAAGCGGGGCTTCTTGCTGCGAACCGTCTGGCGAAGCAGGGATTGCAGGGAAGGGTAGGGCAGGTTGTTCAGCGAAGACTTGGGATAAAAAGCGACACGGATGTCGGCCAGGCGCAGGCTTTCGTATAACTGATCGCTCAACAGGCTGGTCGCTATCAGATCCTGGCTGCCCAGAGACAGGCTGTGTGTATACTCCAGTAGCTTGGCATAGGTCCCAAGGAGAATTTCCTGCTCTTTGATTTCCCGAAAAATGACTTCCTGGCTGGCAACCAGACGATCGTTGGCAGTTTTTTCGAGGGTGTCGGTGATGAAAAGCAGCGAACCGAGGGTGGCCGTGGCCCCAAGTATGCTGAGGACCGCGAAAAAGGGTAGCAGAATCTTTTTACGCAAGCTCATACCGTGGAATTTTAAAGTAGGTGCGGTCATGGTTTGCGCCTTGGCTCTCTTGAATTCTTAGTAGGAGGCTGTCCGAGAATCCATGACCGGCTGCAAACCCAGCTGCTTGGCCCATATTTCAGCTCCTTTTCGGCCCGTAGCTACGGCTATGAGCTCTAAAACGAGCCAAAATCTGTTCTCAAGCTTCTGGGTTTTCGCTTCGGCCCTTATTGTCGGACAGCCTCCTAGGTTCCCATTTGAAAACTGCGCTGGTCCTACCCATAGATTGCCGATAGACACCAGCTGCCTGGATACTATGCAGGATCGTAGGAGCTGCCAACAATCTGCTGGTGGTGGGCGATAAAGGCCTGGGCGATTGCAGGGTCGAACTGGCTGCCCGAGTAAAGTTCGATTTCTCTGATGGCCGTATCATGAGAAAGGGCCCGCCGATAAGGGCGATCGGAGGTCATGGCATCAAAGGTGTCGGCCACTGCCAGGATGCGCGCTTCGATGGGGATGTCTGGCCCATTTACCTGGCTGGGGTAGCCCTTGCCGTCGAACCGCTCGTGGTGATGCAGGACAATCTGCCGAACTTCGTCGAACATGCGAATCGGTTCGAGGATGCGGGCGCCGATTTTGGGGTGTTGTTGCAGGGCGGCAATGTCTTCCTGGGAGAGGGGGCCTTTTTTATGCAGCAAGGTCAGGTCGATGCCGATTTTTCCAATATCGTGAAGGATTGCGGCCTGTTCAAGCCTTTTTTGGGCTGCCGGAGGCAGATTCAGGCGCTTGGCGAGGGAGATGCTGTAGCGGGTGACGCGCTCGGAATGACCGCGAGTGTAAGCATCGCTGGCTTCGATGGCTGAAACAAGGGCCTGAACTGTGCACAGGTAGGTGGCCTGTTGTTCTTCGTAGAGACGGGCGTTTTTTATCGCAACGCTTGCCTGGGCCGATATGGTGATCAGCAGTTCGAGATCTTCAGGGCAGAATGACGATTCGTCTTGTTTGTTGGCAATGGTGATGGTGCCTATCGGCTCATCCTTGATAATCAACGGGGCACATATCACCGATTCTCTCGTAAAGCCCAGCCGGCTGACCCTGGAGAACTCCTTGCTGTCCTTGATGTTGCCTACCAGCAGCGGTTGACGGTTTTCCATCACCCAGAAAGAGACCCCCCCTGGCTTCAGAGGGATTCTGTCTCCCATGTCAATGCGATCCGAAACCCCGGTTGCGGCCCCTACGCTCATGATGCTTGAATCTTCTTCGAGAAGCAGAATAAAGCCGACGCGGGCTTTGAGGGTTGCGGCCGTTTGGTGGATCAGCAGTTTGAACAACTTGTTCAGGTCCATTGTGCCGTTGATCGCCAGGCCTATTTTGTTGATCGCCGACAGGCGCGTAACAGCCTGCTCCAGGTGGGTGTTCTTGTTTTCCAGGTCCCCGGCGAGGTCGGCGATTTTATAGTTGGCTTCTTCGATCTCCTCGATTCGCTCTTCGAGGGAAATGTTCAGGTATTCGATTTCTTTAAGGCGCTCGGCCAGGGTGACGTTCATGTTGCTGATTTCGTCGTGGTGAGTCAGTTTCTCCTGGCTGATGGCCAGCTCCCGCTCGTGGCTGATGGTTGCCTCGATCAAGCCCTTGAGCCGGTCCACCATCGTGTTGAACCTGTTGGAGAGCAGAGTCATTTCTTTTGAACTGGAAATCCGGGTTGGCGCCAGGTCAAAATCACCCCTTTCGACCAGGTCCATTGCGGCGACTAGGGTCTGGATCGGCCGATCGACATAGCGCAGGATGAAGGTGCTGATGGCAAAGATCAGCAATGCAAGCATGACCAGGGAAGAGGCAAAGGTTGTCTTGCGACCTTCGCTTTGCAGGGTGCTCAGGGTGCTCAGGGAGAGGTGGACATTGAGAATCCCCAGCACGTCTCTGGTTTGGTCATGGCAGGCGTAGCAGACCGGGGCATTGTGGATGGGCAGAATAGAATTGTGGTAGTTCTGGTCGCCCTCGGAGTTTGCGTAGGACATTTTGCCGGCGCGGTAGGCGAGCAGGTCCGATGCGGAGACCAGATCTCCTGTTTCCTCCGGGTCGGCCGAAATAAGAATGCGCCCGCTTTTGTCAAAGACTCGCACTGCGGCGATGGTTGGTTCTTTTTTGATGCTTTCCAGGATATTGGTCACCTGGTCGTTTTCGCCGTTGGCCATGCTGGTGATAATACTGTTGCGGATGGTTTCGCCGAGAATGCGGCTGTTCTGGATGGCGATCTGGGTGAGCATGGCTTTTTGGGTTCTGAGGTTATGCCACGCTGTCAGGCCTACCGCTATCACCAGAATAGCGGTGGTCAGGCTCAGGATCTTTATCTTTAATGAATTCATTAAGCTCTCTGTCAGCCCGCAACTGCCCACCATTCGTTGTGGCAGGGCCGGGAAATGGCGGCATAAAAACTGTGGGTCAGCGAAAAGCCGGATTGTCCATGTTGTGAATCCGTGAGATTGTCAACGCATTGCCCGCTAGCAGAGGCCAGGGAAAGCTTAATTCATAAAACAAAATGAGCATTTCGCCTTTTCTGCTCACACCTAAAACCTCATTCCACATGGGCCCGGGCAGCTCTGAAGCCGTTCAGGGCTCCCCAGTGGGGGCAACTCTGGTCGCAGCGCCTTGACAGGCCACCCGACAGGCTTTAATATACCCTACTTTTCACTCAGCGAACAAGTTGCAATATGTTTGCCAAGCCTTGCTCAAATAAACACGGACAGGTGGTTTGATGGAGTTTTTCCTTTGTGTCCTTGGTGTAGTGCTGGTTGTAGAGGGTATGCCCTGGTTTCTTTCCCCTCCCAAGGTCAAGGCGATGATGCGTGAAATGGACAGGATGCCAGAGGGCGCTTTACGCTGGATGGGGTTGTTGCTTATGGCCCTTGGCATGATGGTGGTCTATTTTGCGAAAAATACCAGCATATAGGCTGGGTTAAACAGGCCTCGAGGGCCTGGGCCAAACCTCTAAAAAGATTTGACTTTACCCCCTAATTATGATTGATTTAAACGCGGATTTCCCGGGTAAACCGGCGAATCGTCCAACGGATTTTCATGCGCCTCGATGATTTTGATTTTGACCTGCCTCCGGAGCAAATAGCCCAGTTCCCGGCCCCGGTTCGCGAAGCCTCCCGGTTGATGGTTCTTGACCGCTCCAGTAGTAGCATTTCTACAGGAGTATTTCCGGATATCTGCGACTATTTCAAGGCCGGGGATGTGCTTGTCCTGAACGATACCCGGGTGATTCCCGCCCGTCTTCTGGGGCAAAAGGAGTCGGGGGGCAAAATTGAGGTTTTTCTGGTGCAGCGTCTCGCCTCTGACCAGGAGGACTGGGTCTGTCTGACCAAAAGCTCCAAGTCGCCCCAGCCCGGCACCCGATTGCTCCTCGGTGAAGGGCTCGACGCACTGGTGCTGCCCGGCGCAGAGGGCCCGCTGAGACATATCCGGTTTCAATCGCAGGGCTCTTTTTCTCAAGCCCTCGAGCGGGTCGGACGAATCCCCCTGCCACCCTATATAAGGCGGGAGGATAATGATATTGACCGCGAGCGATACCAGACGGTTTTTGCCCGGGCTGAAGGGGCGGTGGCGGCACCAACGGCCGGGTTGCATTTTACCGATTCGATCCTGAATCAATTGCGTGAGCGCGGGGTGCAGATTTGTTCGGTAACCCTGCACGTTGGCCTCGGAACATTTTTCCCGGTGCGGGTGGATGACGTCCGTGAACACCGCATGCATGGCGAGCGCTACAATGTCCCCGCTGCAACGGTTGCTGCCGTTAAGGCTGCCAGGGCTCGTGGAAGCAGGGTCTTTGCCCTCGGGACGACCACGACCCGAACCCTGGAGCATGCCGTTGACCAAAACGGGATTCTCCAGGCCGGAGACGGTGTGTCAGACCTGTTCATTTATCCTGGCTTTAGCTTTCAGGTCGTCGACTGCCTGGTTACTAATTTTCATCTGCCCCGCTCGACGCTGCTGATGCTGGTGTCGGGTTTTGCCGGGCAGGATTTCGTGCTGGATGCCTATCGACGCGCTGTTGCTGAGGGGTTTCGTTTTTTCAGCTACGGCGATTGTATGTTGATAGTTTAAAGGCAGGTTAAAGGCTAAAGGCTAAAGGCGTGATGAGTGATGAGTGATGAGTGATGAGTTGAATCCGGTGCTTCTTACCCATTACACCATTACGAATCACGCTTTTCAGCCCCTAGCCCCTAGCCCCTAGCCCCTAGCCCCTAGCCCCTAGCCCCTGAACTACTTAACTAAGGTACGGTTCACTTGACAGGCTTCTCTTTCGATCTTTTACATACCGACCCGGACAGCCGCGCGCGTCGCGGTCGCATTCATACCCGCCGGGGGACCATTGAGACCCCGATTTTCATGCCCGTCGGAACTCAGGCGACGGTCAAGGCGATGCTGCCCGAGAACCTCGAGGCTGTTGATGCCCAGATCATTCTGGCCAATACCTACCACCTTTTTCTGCGGCCAGGGCATGACCTGGTCCGACGCCTTGGTGGACTGCATGCCATGATGAACTGGGACCGACCCATTCTGACTGACAGTGGGGGGTTTCAGGTTTTCAGCCTGGGTGATTTGCGCAAGATCACTGAGGAGGGTGTTCAGTTTCAGTCCCACCTCGACGGCTCGCGACATGTTTTGACTCCCGAGTCGTCCATTGCCGTGCAGGAGGCGCTTGGGGCCGATATCATCATGGCATTTGATGAATGCATCCCCTATCCTGCTTCCAGGGAATATGTTGTCGATTCCACCGAACGTTCGACTCGATGGGCGGCGCGCTGTAAAGAGGCCCGGGCCGTCGGCGACGGTGCAGCCCTGTTCGGAATCGTTCAAGGCGGGATGCACCAGGACCTGAGGGAAAAAAGCGTGGCGGATCTTCTCGACATAGGATTCGAGGGCTATGCCGTAGGCGGGCTTTCGGTGGGGGAAAAAGCCGAGGTGATGTACGAGGTCATGGATTGGACCATGCCGCTGCTTCCCGCCGCTCAGCCTCGCTATGTCATGGGGGTCGGCACCCCCGAAAACCTGATCGAGGGTGTCAGCCGCGGGGTCGATATGTTCGATTGTGTCATGCCGACCCGCAATGCCCGTAACGGCGTATTATTTACCTCGTTCGGCAAGGTCAGTATCAAGCAGGCCCGTTACACCGAGGACCCCTTGCCTATCGACCCTGAGTGCGACTGTTATGTCTGCCGCAACTACAGCAGGGCCTACCTGCGACATCTTTATATGAGCAGGGAAATCCTCTCGTCAATGCTCAACACCCATCACAACCTGCATTACTATTTAAACCTGATGAAAGGCGCTCGCGAGGCTATTGAACAAGGATGCTTTGCGGAGTACAAAAACGCCTTCTATCGAAAAAGACAAGTGACAAATGACTAATGACCAGTCACACTGCATTTCACTAACCCAAGGAGGTAATTTAGGATGAATTTGTTCTCAGTTTCTGAAGCGTTTGCCATGGCCGGCAACGCCGGTGGCCAGCAAGGTGGACGCCCCGGTTACGAGGGGATCATCATGCTGGTGATCATGTTTGCCATTTTCTATTTTCTGCTCATCCGCCCCCAGCAAAAAAGGGCCAAGCAGCATCGGCAGTTGATGGAGAACCTCAAGGCGGGCGATCAGGTTGTCACCGCCGGCGGGGTTCACGGTAAAATTGCTGCGGTTCAGGATACTGTCGTGACCCTGGAGGTGGCTACAGGCATAAAAATCAAGGTCAATCGTTCTTCGATTGTGTCGACCCGCCAGGAACAATAGAACCCACCCGCCCCCGGCGGCCGGCCCAGACCGGCCGCCGGGTTTTGAAAGCCGAAAGGAGATGATGACTGCCATGTCCAAAAGCATCAAATGGCGTGGAATATTGGTCCTGTTTTGCCTGGTTCTTTCTCTGGCTGCCCTTGCGCCCAGTTTCATGAAGGAGAGCCTTCCTGAATGGTGGACCAATTCCTTTGACCCGATTCACCTCGGACTCGACCTGCAGGGGGGGATGCACCTGGTGTTGGGAGTCGATGTGGATAAGGCAGTAGATAGTCGGCTTGACAGCATGACCGACCAGACCGAATCCCTGCTCAACGAAAAAGATATCATCTTTAAACGGGTCGAGCGCCTGCCCGGCGAGCGCATGGTTATTACCGTTTACGATGATGCTGCCGGTGCCCAGGTCGATGCCCTGATAGAGAGCAGTTTTCCCAATCTCGAGCCGCTGACCCTGCCAGACCAGGGGGGGTACATTCAGAAGAATTACCGGGTGAGCGACCAGGAAATTGCCAATATCAAGGATTACGCCGTTCGTCAGGCACTGGAGACCCTGCGCAACCGTGTCGACCAGTTTGGTGTCAGCGAACCGACCCTGCAACGCCAGGCAGGCAATCGCATCCTTATCCAGTTGCCTGGAGTCAAGGACCCCGAGCGGGCCATTGCCCTGCTTGGTAAGACCGCCCGGCTTGAGTTCAAGATGGTGGCAGAAGATGCCAACCCCCAGGATGCGGTCAAGGGAATTCTCTCCCCCGGCACCCAGCTGCTCTATGAACAGCAGGGTGACCCGCGCACCGGGGCGGTCACCGAAAGACCGCTTGTCGTTTATGACAAGACGGTGCTGACCGGCGACCTGCTGTCTGATGCCCAGGTGCGCATCGACACCCGTTTCAACGAGCCCTATGTCTCTATCGATTTTAACTCGGTAGGGGCCAAGCGGTTTGATCAGATCACCGCGGCCAACGTCGGCAAGCGTATGGCCATTGTGCTCGATGACACGGTCTATTCGGCACCTGTCATCCGCGAGCGGATCTCAGGCGGCAGCGCACAGATATCCGGGGCTTTCACCGAACAGGAGGCCACCGACCTGGCCATCGTTCTGCGGGCCGGATCGCTGCCGGCACCGGTGAATATCCTTGAAGACCGTACCGTCGGACCCTCGCTGGGCCAGGATTCGATCAACAAGGGGATGCTTTCGGTGATCATCGGCGGTCTGCTGGTGATTGCGGTGATGGTGATTTACTACAACCTCTCCGGGGTTGTGGCCAATACCGCCCTGATCCTCAACATGGTCTTCATCATGGCCATGCTCTCCTTGTTCAAGGCCACCCTGACCCTGCCCGGTATTGCCGGAATCGTGCTGACAGTGGGTATGGCGGTGGATGCCAACGTGCTGATTTTTGAACGCATCCGTGAAGAATTGAGGCTGGGCAAGACCCCGCGCAATGCCGTGGATGCCGGTTTCAGCAAGGCATTTGTGACCATTATCGACGCCAACGTGACCACCCTGATCGCTGCCCTGGTGCTGTTCCAGTTCGGTACCGGACCGGTTAAGGGGTTTGCGGTGACCCTGTCGATCGGGATCATTGCGTCCTTGTTTACGGCAATCTTCATATCCCGTCTGATTTTCGACCTATTCATCGAGCGACGCCAGGTTAAGCGGCTGAGTATCTGAGAGGGAGGCTCTGATGCAACTTATCAAGCCAGATATTAATATCGATTTTATTGGCAAACGTAAAGCCGCTGTGGCCCTGTCGGCCCTGTTGATTCTGGTCGGCCTGGTTTCCATGCTCTTCAGAGGCGGCCCTGAGTTCGGCATCGATTTCGCCGGCGGGACCCTGGTGCAGATCCAGTTTCAGGACCAGACCTCTCCGACCCAGATTAAGGATGCCCTCAAGGGACTGGAACTCGGAGCCATTGTGGTGCAGCAGTTCGGCGACGAACCCAACGAATACCTCATCCGCGCCCAGCAGTCGAGCAGTGAACTCAAAGGGCTCCGCCACACCATCTCCCAGGAACTGGAAACAGCCTACGGTGAAGGGAAGGTCGAGGTTCGTCGAGCAGAGATGGTCGGGCCACAGGTCGGTAAAGACCTCAGGCAGAAGGGGCTGATGGCGATTCTTTACGCCATGATCGGAATCCTTTTCTACATCACCTGGCGATTCGAGTTTCGCTTTGCCGTGGGGGCAATTATTGCGCTGGTCCACGACGTTCTGGTGACCTTGGGGGTATTTTCGCTCCTCGGCAAGGAGATCGACCTGCCGATCATCGCGGCGTTTCTGGCCATTATCGGTTATTCTCTTAATGACACCATCATTGTCTACGACCGGATTCGGGAAAATACCGGTAAGCACGCCAAAGAGGGTTTTCCGGCAATTGTCAACCGCAGTATCAACGAAACCCTCTCCCGCACCATTATGACCTCCGGTACGACCTTGATGGTGGTTCTGGCGCTCTTCATTTTTGGCGGCGGGGTCATTCATAACTTCGCCTTCGCCTTGCTGATCGGGGTTCTTGTCGGTACCTACTCTTCGGTCTTTGTCGCCAGCCCACTGCTGATCTTCTGGGAAGAGCACCAGGCTGACAGAAGTCAAAAGGCAGCAACCAAAGGAAAAACGGCATGAAAAAAGAGACCGTACTTCTCGTTGTGGTGACCCTGGTCGTCGGTGTTCTGGTGGGGACCATTATCAGCAAGAGCGGGAAAGGACCTGGCGGTTCACAGCCCAGCTCGCAAGCTCAGGCTCCGGCGGTGGATTTTCAGCAGAACATCAAGATCCTAGAAGACCTCACAGCCAAGGACCCGGCCAACCGCAACGGCTGGGTTGAGCTGGGGCATCTGTATTTTGATTCGAACAACCCCATGAAGGCGGTCGAAGCCTACAGCAAGGCGCTGGAGATCAATGACAACGACCCCAATGTGCTGACCGATCAGGGGGTCATGTTTCGCCGCCTCGGCTGGTATGACCGGGCGGTTGAAAACTTCCGCAAGGCCAATCAGTTTAACCCCTCGCACGCCCAGAGCCTCTACAACCTGGGGGTGGTGTTGAGGTACGATTTGCAAGATTTTCAGGGGGCCAGAGAGGCCTGGACAACATACCTTGAGGTTGTCCCGGTTGGCCCCGGGGCGGATCAGGTTCGCAGGGAGATCGAAGCCCTGCGCTCTTTACCGCAAATACCGCCAGCCCAGCAGTAGCAAAGCAAACGGGCCGGGAGCCCAGGCTCCCGGCCCGTTGTTTTTTAACCATGATCCATGAGGTCGGGGCGGGTAGAAGCGCAAGCTTTTGACCGGTCAGAATTTACGGATTCAGGGTAAAGGTCCCATCATGAAACTCGAATTTGCCTGCGGTCTGCGCCTGGCATCCATCGCTATGCTGGTTGTGGCTCTGAGCGGGTGCCTGCGCCTGTCCGCACCGCCTGTTTCCGGAAGTCTTGCGGGAAACCTGTTCTGGAGCGGGGAGGTGCGTCTGTCTGGCGATGTGGTCCTCGAACCCCAAGCCCGGTTGACCATCGCACCAGGGACTCGGGTGTTGTTCGAGACTCCCCGCGCGGGACAGGATCTGCAAACTGAACACCCCTATTTTTCTGGAAGCGAGTTGATCGTCAAGGGAGCGCTTGTCGCCGAGGGAACTGCTGCAGAGCCGATTACCTTTGCTGCGTCAGATCCCCAGGCACCAGCCGGCAGTTGGGGAGCTATCAACATCGAGGGCAGCCCAGAGGTTCGTTTTCGTCACTGTCGGTTTATCCAGGCCGACAGCGCAGTTCACAGCCG
>CALZIZ010000001.1 GCA_945787465.1 uncultured Desulfuromonadales bacterium | reverse complement strand
TTGAGACCAGTTGGGACTCGGTTTTCAGGGCAGTTAAGTTCGTCGTCGATTACGGCCTGGCCCACAGGAGCCTTGATGGTGTCACGGAGATCGGGGTGGTCAAATATCGGTTATCACAGGTGGTCAATTTTAGGTTGTCATTACTAAATGAATGACGTAGACAATATGAATGGGCTCTGGGGGTCAAAATTGGGGGTAGCACTTTCAGGTGGTGGAGTGCGGGCCTCGCTTTTAGCGCTAGGAGCCTTACTGTACCTCGTTGATTCAAAACTGTGACATCTCAATCTAACGAGGGTGCCTACCTGTTCTCATAACTCACCATCTATCTGACATGCAAATGGCCCACCCCGAAAACGGGGTGGGCCATTCATATTTTGCAGGGTTTGTCAGAATTGTTGGAAAACAAGCAGCACACGACAAGAAAACCTTCCGAGACAAGAAATAAGACAATTCTGCCATCTCTGGCGGGGTCGTCTTTTTAGCAGGTTGTTATTTTGGAATTGGGGATGCGTGGTTAGCCCTGCACGATAGTCTTTCCCTCTGGAATGAGAATTTTCGGAGGGGGGCATTCGAATTGGCCGAAGAGGTCGCCATATATTGATCCTTTAAAGAGAAAATGACAAAAATTCAGGGACGGGGCTGACTGAGGGTATGCGGTTCGGGCTCAAAGAAGAAATCATCGATCTGATTTGCCAAGTCTTCAGGCAATACCCTCAGGTGCGGGAGGTGGTAATTTATGGTTCGCGGGCCAAGGGAACGGACCGTTCGGGATCGGACATCGACCTGACGATCAAGGGGGTAACCTCGATCTGAAACTGGTCAATCGGATCGGCAATGAGCTTGACGACCTCCTGCTCCCACCTTTCCATCTATTCACAGATCGAAGCCACGGTTCTACTCGGCCATATTGAGCGGGTCGGGATGTTGTTTTACAGCAGACATAAAACAATCTGCTTATGCACTTGGCTCAAGTAAGATCAACCTTGAGGGTCATGACCTGCCGTGGGTTTTGCCAACGGGAACTCAGAAGCCAGAAGGTAGAATACAGAAGAAAATCTTTACTTCTTTTTCGTTGTTTTTATTCTGTCTTCTGAATTCTGTATTCTCAATTCTCCAAAATCGACCGCTGAATCCGTTAGAGGTCGGTGTTTTAGAGGCCACTTAGCGTCAAAAGGAGCCAAGTGCATAAGCAGATAAAACAATTTATAGAATGCCCTTTCTGCTTTCCCTATTCAACAAGTTGACAACCTTCCCTGAGTCCTACATGAGCGCCGTTGGCGTAATCTCGCGAAAGTATTTGCCGATCATCCATTCCGATCATCTTTTTCCAGTTCTTCTATATTCAGCCCCATCTCCTTGGCCCGGCGCTTCCACAGTTGGCGAGCCAGTTGCTGCATATCCACTTCATTATCCCCTTCATCGACGATTTCCAGCCCCAGCAGGGTCTCCAGCAGATCCTCCAGGGTCAGCAACCCTTTCAGACCGCCATATTCATCGACCACCAGCATGATATGTGCCCGCAGCCGCATAAATTCGTCAAAGGCCTGGGCCAGAGACATTTTCGCCAGCAGTGCGGGTAGCGGCCGGCTGTACTCCATGAGGGGGTTGTCCGTATTTCCGCGGGCCTGCGCCAGCAGCAACTCGCTACGCAGGACAAAGCCGGTAACCTGATCCTGGGTTTCGGCATAGATCGGAATGCGCGAGAAGCGAATCTGCTCATATTTTTGAAAGAAATCCTCTACGCGAAGCTGTTGCGGCAGGGAGAAGACCACCGTACGCGGCGTCATCGCATCGGCGATGAGGGTTTTGCGCAGGCGCAGCAGGTTTTTCAGGATGGTTGATTCTTGCTGGACCAGTTGCCCCTCTCTGGCGCTCAGATCAGCCATGGCGACAAATTCGTTTCGGCTGAAGCCGACGAGGGTCGGCCCCTGAGTAAGCCCTTTAGTGAGCAGTTCGGAAAGTTTGACAAAAGGGTAGAGAATTACCACCAGCCCTTTCAGGGCGTAGGCGGTCAGGGGGGCCAGTTGCCGCCAGTAGTGGGCGCCGAGAGTCTTCGGGATGATCTCTGAAAAAATCAGTATCAGCAGGGTCAGAATGGCTGAGGCGATCCCCACATAGGCATTGCCGAACACCACCGCAGCTTGGGCCCCGGCGCCAGCAGCACCGACAGTATGGGCGATAGTGTTCAGGGTGAGGATCGCGGCTAACGGTTGATTGATGTCAGCTTTCAGGGTACGTAGTTGTTTGCCTGCACTTTTTCCCTTTTTTTCCAGCAGGGCGATATGGGCTGTGGTGACACTCAAAATCACCGCCTCAGCGATGGAGCAGAGGAAGGAAAAACCTAGGGCAATCAGGATGTAGGTGATCAGTAGCAGCATAAGGATCCGTTTTTGACTGATGGCCTCTTGAATTGTAGCCCGGCAGTCGCCATTATGGAACCTGCTCGACGAGCATTTCGACGATTTCGAGCGGGATTACGAGATGCGCTTCGTGCGGGGGGCGCCAACGTCGTCCGCGACTACCTCAAGTGCGGTGACCTGAGAGAGGGCTTTGCCCGTATCCGTTGCCCCGACTGCCGCCGGGAGTACCTGCTCGCCTTCAGTTGCCGGGGCCGCTGGTTCTGCCCCAGTTGTCATTCCAAAATGGGGATTCAGTTCGGCGAACATCTGCGCGCATCAATCCTCTATCCTGTCCCCCATCGTCAGTACGTCTTCAATATCCCCATCATTCTCCGAACGTACTTCGAGTACGACCGAAGCCTTCTTTCAAAGCTCTGCCATTGCGCCAGCCGCAGCCTGTTGAAGTCCTTTCGCACCGCTATCGGGCTGAAGGACGGCGCAGCTGGTGCGGTGATGACGATCCAGACCTTCGGCGACTAGGGGCGCTGGCATCCTCACCTGCACGCTTTCGTCACCAACGGGCTTTTTGCCGCCAGCGGTATCTTTTACGTCATGCCGCCGGTCGACCTGCCTCCCCCTTCAGGAAATGTTTTGGGCTGCCGTGCTAAAAATGCTCCGCCAAGAAGGAAAGACTGGCGATGAGTTGATCAAGAAGATCATGTGTTGGCGGCATACCTCCGGTTTCAGTATTCACAACGGCGTGCGTCTCGATCAGGATGATGCGGACGGGCAGGAAACACTGGCCCAGTACAGGTGATGGTTCAGAGATAATAAAAGGGGACCGGAAAACCGGCCCCCTCTGGGTGCTGCGTTGCTTGCTCGATGGACGCTCAGTGCTTGCCGAACTCCTCGTCGTCGAGGGCGAGGACCGCGGCGGGACCCGGGCTCGGGCTTCCCCATGTCCCGGTGGCCGCACCCGATGCCGACGGCAGGGCCCAGCCAACGTCGTTGTCTGCCGGCGCCACAGAAGGAGCCAACGTCGTTGTCTGCCGGCGCCACAGAAGGAGCCGAAGGCAGCTGGCCGCCGGCGACGATGAAGCAGGAGAGCATGTTGCGCAGCTCGCTGAAATCAAGTCTTGCCGTGCCACTTTTCCGGATGAAACTTGGGTCAAAGGCGGCGGGTGCCAAGGTCGGCTTCTCAGAACTCACCATTCATCAGACATGGAAATGGCTCACCCCAGAAACCGGACTGGGTGGGCCATTCTTGTATTGCAGACATTGTAGGATCGTAAGCATTCCACTCCGACCGAAAGCCTCAAATGGTCTGACACAACTTGTGGGACATCTTTGACGAGTTCATTTAAATGTCGTATATTGCTGTCATTGTCAGGGGTGGGACAATCATAATGAAACCAAGCCACTATTGGCAAAGATGGTGATTTTTATTTTTAAATCGATATTGCGGAATCCGTCATATTCAATATGACGGATTGCCCCTAATCCCGTTATGTGTAAAAACGGAGATTGATAGATGACTGAGTGGAGGCTATCTGAAGCGTACGTTTTCAATGGGCGCACCGTGCGTTACGACGTACGTGGCGACGGACCCCCTGTAGTTCTTGTCCACGGCACACCCTGGTCTTCGTTCAACATGCGTCATCTCATTAAGGCGTTATCCGAAGACTTTACCGTTTACTACTACGACCTACTTGGCTACGGCCAGTCGGATAAAGCGCCCGGCGATGTCTCGCTAGGCATCCAGAACCAGGTGCTATATAGGCTTCTGGATCATTGGCAACTCAAGCAGCCAGCTGTCATCGGCCATGACTTCGGTGGTGCCACCCTTCTTAGAACGCATCTTCTCAATGCATCTGATTTCGATAAGATCGTGCTCATTGATCCGGTGGCGGTTTCCCCATGGGGGTCACCTTTTTTTCGGCACGTTAAAACGCACGAGGCTGCGTTTGCAGGTGTTCCAGACTATATTCACGAGGCGATTGTTCGTGCTTACGTCAAAACAGCTGCGTTCAAGTCCATCGATGACGCTACGCTAGACATGATCGTTGCGCCGTGGACGGAAGCCAACGGCAAAGCAGCGTTTTACCGGCAAATCGCCCAAGCCGATTCCGCTGACACCGATGACGTGCAGCCGCTTTACACGCAGATATCCAGCCCGGTCTTGATCCTGTGGGGACGCGAGGATACCTGGATACCTCCGGAACGAGGTGAGGCTTTGCACGATATGATCCCGGGCTCTATTTTCCGTGTGATTCCAGACGCCGGGCACTTGGTGATCGAAGAGCTACCTGATCAGCTTATCGGAGAGATTCGACCGTTTCTCCAGAATGAAAACAAAACATAACAGCAGCTTGAACGCGGCCCGGCTTTTCCGCTGCGCTCCAAAGCCGGCCGGTTAAGCTGAACGTTGAAGCTGTAGAAAAACCTGTTCCGATATATCACCTCCCTGAAACATCTTTTGGGTGTCTTTATTGAACGCTATATTTCGGACGTTTTTGAACCATTAACCGTGGCCACTTTTTGTGGATCAGGCTAGTAAAAACATGAATAAAATCATTCTGTTGTTTGTGTCCATTCTTCTGATTTCTTCACCCTGTATTAGCGCTGAACCAAGACTTAGACCACAATCCTGGGCTGCTCCTGTAATTTCGGAAAACCTTGAAAATTGGCACAAAGTGGACAGCCTTGTTTATCGAAGCGAACAACCTGATGCACAAGCGATGACTGAGGTAGAAAAATTTGGAATTCATAGAATTTTAAATTTAAGAGAATTTCATGACGATAAGGATGAAACGAAGGACACAAATTTACAAATTTTCCATGTCCCCTTCAATGCCGCTAAAATTAAAGACATAGACGTAATCAATTCCTTGAAAATTATCAAATCATCAGACAAGCCAATACTCGTCCATTGCTGGCACGGATCTGACCGAACTGGAGTTATCGTAGCCATGTATCGAATTGTTGAACAAGGTTGGACAAAAGAAGCCGCAATAGATGAGCTGAAAAACGGGGGATATGGTTACCACTCTATATATGGCAATATCATAAAATACCTTGAAAATGTGGAGATTGAAGAAATTATGAGACAGTTGAATTATCCATAGTTTGTTTGAATTACCTAAAGGCACCAAAGACAAAGATGCCCTGAGATTTCTATAAGTCACTGTCTATCAGACACTTTTTGACCGTGTTCGGTGATCACCATTTTTTGAAGAGATTTTCAGGGCCATTTTGATCACCGAATCAAGTGGCCCTTTCTCATAATGGAGGGGTTGTAGGAAGTTCGCTTTCCAGCCAACTTCACATACTCCAAACAATGAAAGGCGATAAAAAAGAATCTCCTCCCTTTGACTTCAAATTTGGGGCGGGTATAATTAAAAGCATCTTATCTATGTCGATACCCGAGCATTGTAGTGGGTGAGAGATGAGATCTGAACACAAGCCAGCCCTTGGCTGGTGGGTGGATTTTTGTGTCTTTGGAAACCAATTAACCGTGCCACCTTTCGTGGATAAGGCCATCTATCAGGAGAATTGTCATGTTCTGTTCCAAAGGTTGTAAAAAATGCTCTCTGTGTCTTGGAAAAGACAAGTAGGGTCCCAAAGCTCACATTACTCAGGTGGTAGAGCACTAGATTGGTAGGGGAGAGTCTATCGTTTGATTCTATTTACAAAAAACACCTTAGAACTGAAATTTTGAAAATGGTCTCTTGAACGACCTAATTTAAATCGTTAGAGCCCCCCCCTTCTCATAACTCACCATTTACCAGACACGGACAGCAAAGGCCCAATCTGGATCCAGACTGGGCCTTTTGCTTTTTCCCTCAACCGTTAAGGGCAGGCTAAGCGCAAAGGGCTATTCCTAAAAGTTGTTTCACAATGCAGTCTCGCTTTACCTTGGGATGTATTGGACACTGACTATAATAGGCGGGGGTTATATGCAAGGCCAGGTGACTGCTGACAGCATCAAAGTAAGTGGCGGGTTTCATACCGTGATGGGGGGGCGGCATCGGACAATGCATATCATTCTCACCAGGGCGAAGTCGAGCCCCGATTATCAACCTCAGGGGCATTTTGCCACGCCAGCAACTGTGGCAGCGCATTACCGATGGTGCGAATTTGCACCCAGCGATGAAGAACTTGACGCGATTGCTGCCGGCTTTCCTTGAGACCTCAGCGGTTTTTCCTCCAAGGTCGAGAAAATCTAAAGTGCAGCCTTTGGGTAAAACTCGGATTTTTTGAGACTCTCATTCAGGTCAGGCGTTTGCATTCGTTATCACCCCGCCCCCGCGGACCCGGGTAAAATGGCCGACGAACATTTTAGGACGGTCACTTCTGCTGTCTCTGTTTTATGAAAACAATTTTGGCCGGGGCTATAATCTGTTTTATAATCATCAAAAAAAGCGGTGGAAGCCGAGCTTTCATCAACCAAAAGTCCCGAACAATGATTAACTACGAGGGCCCATGACTGATTCCACCAGAAAGCAGGACGCTGAACAATATGACCGTCTCGTTGCCGAGATGCGCCAGGAAGAGCAGAAACGCCAGGCAGGATACCGGGAACAGGCACTCAAGCTTTTCCCCCACGTCTGCGGGCGTTGTACCCGTGAGTTTGAGGGAAAGAAAATGCGCGAGTTAACGGTGCACCATAGAGACCACAACCACGACAACAATCCGCCCGACGGCAGCAACTGGGAACTACTGTGCATCTACTGCCATGATCACGAGCATACCCGCGGGGTGCAGGAACAACGTAGTAGCGAAAACAGCCCCTCCGATCGTCAAGACCGTCCTTCGCTGGGGCACTCCCCCTTTGCTGCTCTTGGCGACCGGTTTAAAAAACCGAAGTAGACCGACTCCACCGTCCCCAGGGACTTTCTCCCGCCCCCCATTTGGACTGCCGGGCTATATCAGGGGATATAAAGAGTTAAATCGAGGCTATTTTTTTCTATTTTTCAAATCTTTTGTTTTGCCCCGCCGGGAAACACATGTATCGAGCGGCACAATTTGAATGGGGCACCCTCAGGTACCATAGGCCTTATATAGAATAATGTAGAATTCGGCAATGCCGCCCATAAACTCTTCGTTCCTTGTTTTCACAAAAGCCCAAATCAGATTTGAAAGTATTTCGCCAACTTTTCGCAACTTAGGGATATCTTTGGATGCGTCAATCATTTCTCTAAAGTTTTCAATACCAGACTGAACGATATTTGAGATATCTTTCCGATGGTACATTTGAAAAACAGACAAGCTTGTTTCACGAATCAATCGATGAATGTTTATCTGCTGCCCTTCTTCTTTTAAGTGCATGGCGATGATACTTGACACAAAGCAGGCAAGGGTTGAACCTGCTTCAGCCTCATGTGTAGACAATTTGTGGGGGATAGCGACTTGATTAGCCTCTGCCAGTGATCTTGATATTATTGAGGCCGAGACAACAATGGCAGCACTTGAAATATCATCTACGGGATCTAAGGCAAATTTACTTTGTATTCTGTTTGCCGCTATCATTAGGCCTTTTGAAAAGGGTTCATCATTATCAAGCAGAGAATCTTTAATTTGATTGTAATATTTCTCTGACGGAAATAGAAGACTATGGTCCGACTCTATATTATCGATTAAAAGTTCATTAAACACAAAAACCCCTCCCTATCAAATAGATTTGCACTTAAATACCCCCCCAAACTCGAACCTCTTTTTGCTTGGAGCTGACTCAGGTCATCTAAAAATCAAACAACTCCCCCTGCGTCCCTGGCGCCGGTGCGGGTCTTCCACGCTGAAAAATCTCCCGGGCCGCCAGCCATAACTGGCGGGTCAGGTCGATGTCGTACTGGGAGTCATGCAGCCTGTTTTCGTCGACCTCTATGCCGGTGTGCCTGGCCACGGTTGCCAGCTTGAAGTTCGGCAACTGGCCACGAACCGGCTGAAGAATCTGGGCCCAGAGCAACATGACGTCAAGGCACGGGTACCAGAACAGGCTGCCGAAAAAACGGTCGTTGTTCTTCTCCCAGAACTTGCGCATAAAGGGCATGTCAAAGCTGTGGGCATTGTAGCCGACAAATTGAAATTTGTCGGTCTTATCAAACTTGTCGACGTAACGGGTAAACATATCTATCAGGCGTGAATAGATTAGTTGCGGATCACAGAACTCCTGCCCTGGCACCTCGAGAAAATCGGGATGGCCTTTTGGCAAAAGCTGTTTTCGATCAATGCCTGTGACTTTAAGAGCTGCATCATCGATCTTATCCTGGGGAAAAGGCGACACGTAAAAGTCGAAGGTCTCCTGGACCAGGTCGTCGATCTGGATGCACCCGGAGATCTGGGTGATGCCATTTTTTTCAGGGTCGGTCCCGGTGGTTTCCACGTCGATGAAAACCACCTTGAGGGGCGATCCGCTCATTGCAAGCTCCTTTTAGAAAAATCGACAGGTCATTGGCGTTGGTATGCCGGTTTCCGATACTTTATCGAAAGACCAGAACAATCCCCTGTAAAATACCCCAATGATTCCCAGGATGCAATTTGGGAATTGGCCATTGAGGGGCATGGGCTGGAAGGCCGCCCATTGACCTGTCTCCCGGGGCGATCAAAAAAACTCCGGTTAAAGGTCCCCTGTTTTTGCGCCTTGTTGTCCGGGCCCAGGCAATCCTTTGCATTACGGATCCCGTGTATTAGAATGGCAGCGTTTTGCGCGGTTCTCCCTGCATGCTGCCATGTTGACCGCCAATGAATCGGAAAAAACCAAAAAAAATCGAGCGGCTAAGGCATAACCTTCGCCTGCGCCATGGAGAGTAATTATGCGAAACCACTTCATCCGACTGGCTGAGATCGTTCAGGAAGGGATCACCGATGACTTCGTTGAGACATTCCGGGATCCTGAGCAGAAATTCGACCTCGACAAGGCTCTGTCCCGAATCAATGAGCTGCGTTCCCTTCATCAGGCCAGGGCGACGGAACTTTGGACGAGGGACAGAAAAATCACGCCTGAACTGAGCAGGGCCTCGGCCCTGTCGGACCTGTGCGGCTTTTTCGCAGCCTGCCTCCACGGCGGCGCCTCCGAGTTTCGCGATACAGCCCTTGAAGCGGTTCAGGTCCTCGGGTATCCGGGCGAAATGGAGATGATCCGACTTCTGGCGCGCAGATAACGCCCCTGCTTCAGGGGCCCGGGCGCGTTACAAAATCAACGGTCATCACTCCTCGGTTCTTCTCTTGTACAAGGCGCCGGTGGGTGTGGCGAAGAACGATTGGAGCGCTATTTGCTCCTGCTTAAGAAAACCTTTGGAGGGCAACTCGCCCCGCGCAACCAGTTCCACCACTGCACAGACAGACCCGGCGGTGGTCCAGGCTATGGCCGGCCAGGCCTTCCCCGCGATCACCAGCGGGTAGTAGCCGCGCACGAACTCCTCGCGAAACAGCTTGCCCACCTGTCGACCCTCCACCGCCGCGTGTACATAAACAACGTCGTCGTTGACCGGCGGCTTGGCATTCACCAGGATCTCCCCGGCGCGTTCCCGGTCGTTTTTCATAAGGAGTTCATTGAAGAAAAATCGCATCAGTTCGCAATGCCCCCGGTAGCGGATGGTTTTGTAATTCAACCTTTCCACCCGTCCCTCGAAGGTGTCGCACATCGTGCCGAGGCCACCGGAGGTCGTAAAGGCCTCAAGCTGGATGCCGTCGATGATGATGGTCTCCAGCCCTTCCATCGGAGGCACCTGCGCCCGCCTTCCGTCCTCGATAACATCGCAGGGGTTCAGATACTCATTAACGACCCCCTCGGGCGACCAGTTGAAGGCGTAGCCGAGCAGACCGCGAGGGTGCTGGGGCAAGGCCCCGACCCGCAGTTCGATACTTCGTATCTCATTGAAACGGGCCGCGAGATTCGCACCTACGATGGCGATGAACCCAGGCGCAAGCCCGCATTGCGGGGCCATCACGGCCTTGGCGGTTCGGGCCAGATCCTGGATGGCCCGGGTGGTGGCAATATCTTCGGTCAGGTCGACATAATGCCGCCCCAGTTTGTGCGCGACACGGGCCACGGTCAGGTTCAGATGATACGGCAGGCAGGAGACCACCGCATCGTGGCCCTCGAGAGCGTTTCGCAACACCGCGCTATCCGCGACAACTCCCATGCGCGTGGCAAAACTGCATTCATCGGGCGGTTGCCGGTCCATACCGGTCACCCGGTATCCCTGCTCTTGTAAAAGGGTCGCCACCAGCAACCCAACCTTGCCCAACCCCAGCACCAGAACCGATTCGATTATTTTTGCCATGGCCGAAAGCCTCCTGACAGCAGATGCGTGGGAGATTCGTTACAGCGGCTCCACCATGAAGAAGAAAAGGGGAACGGATCAATTTTACCCGACAATGATCGTATCCCCCTATTATTATAACGGCTGCTCCCGATTTTGAATGCAGAAAGCTCCCCACCCGCGCCGCAGCGACAGGCTGCAAAACGGCGACCTCAGCGGCCTTTGCCGATGCAAAAAGGGCTTCCTCATCAGCCAACCAGGACGCGGCATAGGCGGTCAACCCTGATCAACTGCTGACTTTCTGCACTGGCATCCACCGCTCATCCTGAAGGACCTCAACCTGGCTGACTCTGTCCTCGGCATCGTAAATGACCCGGGCTTTCATCTCCGCCCCCTTGCCGGCAGCACCTTCGAGAGGGCTGGTAATCACTTCGGACAAGCCCAGGGTGAAAACCGCGGCAGTTCCATAAAGAACGGCCTTGCCCGCCTTTACCGCGCCGTGCTGGCCTTGCCTGAAGGTGAAAATGTCGTATTTTCTACCATCCTGGTCCGTTTCTGTGACAATCGGCTGTCCCAACTCTGCCAGAACCAGATAGCGGGCTGTCCCTTGTTCCAGCACCGATAGATCCTTGCTCTCGGGCCCTGACGTCGCCTGGACGACGGAGCAGGCGGTCAACATGACGAGACAAAGCACTCCCACGAAATTTCGAAACATCCTTGAATCCTCCTTCAGAAAAATACTATTTAACGGCCCAATTCAGTCTTTTTGAGGCGATTTTAAAAACACCATCCAGGGTCTTTCCATGGTCAGAGTGCAGGAAACAGACCAAGCCGAAACATCGACAAAAGCTCGGTCATCCTGAAGGCTTCCTCCCCATTTCCAGGACAGGCGAAATGTCAAAAAACCGGACGATCAGTCGTTACAAGTCAGTTGCCACCTTGCTTCTTCAAGGTGAGGGGGACAATATATTTAGGGAGTTAACCTGGTACGACCCCAGGGGCAACTTGCATATCGGTGGTAATTTTTTATAGTTTTCTAATAAGAGGGATGGATCAGGCCCCCTGCCCCTCTCGGTAAAGGGTAGCTTTCCCGACCCGTTCTGGCTGTTTGAGGAGCGGTTTAAAAATTGAACGCCCGTAAAGGGCCCTTCGAAAAGGCTCATCCGGGCAGGCTGATTCCAATCGCGGGTCCCTGCAGAGGGTATCCAAGGCACGGTATCTCATGGTGTTGCAGCCAAGCTCTTCTCTTTCAGGCCGCTTGGTCCAAATCTCAGGACTCACCGCTGCCTATTACCTCACCGGCAAACTCGCGCTGCTACTGGCCATCCCCCCCGGTTATGCAACCGCCGTCTGGCCCGCTTCCGGCATTGCCCTGGCCGGCCTTCTGCTGCTTGGCAAGGGGGCTTGGCCAGGGATATTCCTCGGCTCCTTTCTGGCAAACATCGGAACTCCCTTCGCCGCCGCCCATGAGCCGGCAATGGCCAGCGCCATCCTACTGACCGCCGGCATCGCTGCAGGCGCCACCCTGCAAGCCCTCCTCGGGGCCTTTCTGATCCGCAAGTATGTCGGTTTTCCGATATCCCTCGCCCGGATCCAGGATGTGTTCAAGGCGATGGCCCTCGGCGGGCCCTTCAGTTGTCTGGTCAGCGCCACCATCGGTCTGATCTGCCTGTTGTCGGCAGGAACCATCCAGGCATTCAGCGTCCCGAGCAACTTGTGGACCTGGTGGCTGGGCGATACCATTGGGGTGCTGGTTGTTCTGCCGCTGGTATCAGCCTTTCGTATTGAACTTCCGCATGTAGAGTTCCGGACTCGTTTGTTGGTTATCCTGCCGATCTGCATCACAGCCGCGATCACGGTTCTCCTCTTTTTCCAATTGCGCGCCGGTGAATGGAACCGCGTCCAATTGCTTTTCGAGCGACGAACGGACCTCTTGGCCCAGGCCATAAAGGGAAGGCTCAATTCCTATCTGGATGTCCTCTATGGCATCGAGGCCTTTTTTGTGGCCAGCGAAAAGGTGGAAAGAAGAGAGTTTTCTGATTTCACCAGGCGTTTCTTTTTACGCGATCCCGGCATCCAAGCCCTGGAATGGGCTCCCAGGGTCTCAGAGGCCCAACGAGCCCACTTCCAGGCCCGGGCCCATCGTGAGGGCTATCCGGAATTCCGGATTAAAGAGCTCAATGCCGAAGGGCGTATGGATTTAGCCTCCTCTCGCCCGGAGTATTATCCCGTCTATTACCTTGAGCCTTATGAAGGTAACGAGACCGCCCTGGGGTTCGACCTTGCCTCCAATCAGCTTCGCCTTGAAGCTCTTAACCGGGCCCGCGATTCCGGGGCCCCCATTTCAATTGCCCCAATCAGGCTCGTTCAGGAAATCCGCCACCAGTCTGGCGTGATCATCTTTCTGCCCGTTTTCAAACAGGGCGTAACTCTCGACACCCAAGAAGCCCGCCGGGCCCACCTTACAGGCTATGTCCTGGGAGTTTTCAGAGTTAGCGATATGGTCAACGCGGCGCTGAAACCGCTTGATCTGAAGGGGATCGTATTCCGCCTGCAGGACGAAACAGCCCCACCGGGGGAAGGTTTACTTTTTTCCATCCTGCCCCCATCCGGTGAAACATCAGATAGTTCAACAAAAGCCGGACGAAGGGGATTTGGGACTGAACTCCATTCCCAAGTACCCATCGAGTTCGCCGGCCGCAGATGGATGATGGAGTTCAACCCGACTGCTGAATACCTTACGGACCTTGGATTGTGGGAAGCACGGGCGGTTCTAACCGGCGGGCTTCTTTTTTCCAGCCTGCTGGGGACTTTTCTTCTGGTCATTGCCGGCCGGACCGCAATGATCAGGCGGGTCGTTCAAGAACGCACTTCCGAGCTATCCAATGCCAATGCCGAATGGGCTAGAGAAATCACCGAGCGTCGAAAAACCGATGAAGCCCTTCAAGAAAGTGAGGCACGTCACCGGGCCATCGTCGACAACGCTGTCGACGGCATCATCACCATCAACGAGCAGGCCATCGTTCAGTCGTTCAACCCGGCGGCTGAACACATCTTCGGCTACCGGGCCAGCGAGGTCATCGGCCGCAACGTCAACATGCTGCAACCCGAACCGTTCCGCAGCCACCATGACGGATATGTACAGAACTACCTGCGCACCGGTCAGGCGAAAATAATCGGCATCGGCCGCGAGGTCACCGGGCGACGTCATGACGGCACGACCTTTCCCCTTGATCTTTCGGTCAGCGAATTGCGCCTGGGCAAAAAGCGCCTGTTCACAGGGATTTTGCGCGACATCACCGAGCGCAAACAGAGAGAAGAAGCCCTTCGTTCGAGCGAGGAACGTTTTAATCTCGCGGTTCTCGGTTCCAGCGACGGGGTCTGGGACTGGAACATCCTGAGCAATGAAATCTATTGTTCGCCCAGGTTGAAAGAGTTGTTGGGCTATCCGGAAATTGAATTTGAAAGTTCCATGGATGCCCTGGAATCGCGCTTGCATGCCGACGACCGACAACGGGTCCTGAATGCGGTCAAAGATCACCTTAAAGACCGCAGGCCCTTTGACATAGAATTCCGGGTGCAAATTAAATCCGAAGAATACCGCTGGTTCCTGGTGCGTGGCCAGGCGATATGGGGTGAAAATAACCTCCCCGTCAGGATGGCTGGTTCGTTGACCGATATCAGTGTGCGAAAATTGGCCGAAGAAGAACTGCGCCTGGCAAATGAAAAGCTCCAGGAACTTGACCGCCTCAAATCGATGTTCATCGCCTCGATGAGTCATGAACTGAGAACCCCCCTTAATTCCATCATCGGGTTCTCCAGCATTCTTTTTAACGAGTGGGCTGGTCCGCTTAATGACGAACAGAAAGAGAACCTGAGCACGGTGGTGCGAACGGGTAAGCACCTGCTGGCTCTGATCAATGACGTCATTGACGTTTCGAAAATTGAAGCCGGTCAACTTGACATCCATGTCGACCCGTTTGACCTGCATGAAGTGATTGAAGAGGCGGTCACAACCCTTGCCGGACAGGCTGAAACCCAAAGGCTCGAACTTCAAGTGGAGAACCTGCACCATCCTTTTCGTTCAGACCGGCTCAGGCTGCTGCAATGCGTTCTCAATCTGCTCAGCAATGCGATCAAATACACCCAGCGGGGAACCATCATCGTTTGTGCTAAACTTCTTGAAGCGAAAGATACTGCCCCCCGATGGGTAGAAATTTCAGTCAGCGATACCGGCATCGGCATTTCCAAAGAGGATCGGTCGAAGATCTTTCAACCGTTCGTCCGGCTCGACTCGCCCCTTAAAAGCGGGAAGCCAGGTACCGGCCTCGGGCTCTATTTAACCAGAAAACTGGCGAGCGAAGTTCTGAAGGGAGAGGCGGGATTTGACAGCCGCGAAGGCGAAGGAAGCCGCTTTTTCCTTACCATCCCGGATAACATGGAGGGGTTATGAAGCGGGTGCTGGTTATCGAAGACAACAGGGACAACCTGCGGCTGATCACCTATCCCCTCAAAAGGGCCGGCTATGAAGTGGTTGCCGCTGAAACCGGCGAGCAGGGCCTGGTGCTTGCCGATGAGATGCGTCCTTTTATAATCATCGTCGACATCGACCTTCCCGGCATCGATGGACTTGAGGTGACGCGCCGCATCAGAGGCTCTGAAATTGACGGATCCATCCCCATCGTCGCCATCACTTCTTTTGCCATGGCAGGGGACCGGGAGCGAATCCTCGCCGCCGGTTGCAATGCCTATTTTGAAAAGCCGATCGACCCCATCACCATCATGGACCGGATTCACCAAGCGTTGGGGATTAAACCATGAGTCAAATGAAGGCCTTGATTGCCGACGACAATGCCGAAGACCGCAGGGTGCTGCGCTATTACCTGAATGCCCAGGGTGCTGTGGTGCATGAGGCTGTCGACGGTGCCGAAGGCTACGACCTTGCGTTGGAGCAAAAGCCAGACCTGATCATTTCCGACGCCCTGATGCCCAACGTCGACGGGTTTCAATTTCTGAGAAATGTCCGAAACGCTCCAGCTCTGCTTGGCACCCCATTCATCTTCTACTCGGCGGTCTACACCGGGCAAGAGGACCAGGAGTTGGCCCTTTCCCTGGGCGCCGACGCCTTCATCGTCAAGCCGAAAGACCCGGATGAATTCTGGCAAGAGGTCCAACACGCCCTGGAAGAAGTCGCGCTAAATAAACGCAAGGCCCGGGAAGAAGTGATTAAAGAAGAAGCGCTTTTTCTTAAAAAATACAGTACCATCCTGGCCAAAAAGGTGGAGGAAAAAGTCGGTGAATTGCGGGTAAGCGAAGAGCGCTTCCGCGATATGGTGGAGAATTCCCCCGACTGGTTCTGGGAGTTTGACCGGGAAGCCAACTTCACCTACGTCAGCCCCAGGATCAAGGATCTGCTGGGATACGAGACCGAGGAAATCCTTGGCAAAAACGCCTTCGACCTCATGAGCGCCGAGGAGGCGCAGCGGGTCCATCGCTATTTTGACCCCACCGCCGAGAAATACCAACCCTTCGCTGGCCTTGAAAATATCATTCAGCACAAGGACGGGCATGAGGTGGTCCTGGAGTCGAGCGCAACCCCGATTCTTTCTCCCGATGATGAGTTTCAGGGCTATCGCGGTATTGACCGTGACATCACCGATCGCAAACGGATTGATGATGCATTGCGCCAAAGTGAAGAGCGCTACCGATCCTTTTACCAGAAGACCCCCGTCATGCTGCATTCGATAGACTGCAACGGACGACTGGCGAGTGTCAGTGATTACTGGCTCGAGGTACTCGGCTATGAACGGGCCGAGGTCATTGGGAGAAAAGCGATCGACTTTCTAACCGAGGAGTCTCGACGAGAGGCAAAAAAACACTGGATACCACAGTTGTTCGAGACAGGCGTGGTCAAACATGCCCCCTACAGGTTCGTAAAAAAAAGCGGCCAGATTATTGATGTGCTCCTCAATGCCTTTGCCGAGCGGGATGCTTCAGGGGCCCTGCAGGGGTACGCCGCACTGCTCGATATTACTGAGCGCAAACGCATGGAGGAACAGCTTCACCAGGCCCTGGTGGAGGCGAGAGAGGCCAGAGACCAATACGACGCGCTGCTTCGATCTGTCGCCGATGGCCTGATCATCACCGATGGCGACAACCGAATCATTTTGCTGAACCATGCCGCCGAGGACCTTTTGGGACTTCGCATGAAGGAGGCTCTCGGCAAGCCCCTCGGAAAGCTCGTCAAGGAGCAAGCCCTGATAGACCATGTTACAGCCATACTGGCCAGCGGGGAGACGGGGGTTCCGGTTGACCTTGAACTGGTGGACCAGAGCAGGAAGGAGGCCCGGATCATCCAGGCGATGACCTCTGTGGCCCATGACCTGAAGGGAGGAAAAACGGGGGCCATCACCATTCTTCATGACGTGACCCCTGAGCGGGAGAGCGACCGGTTGAAGAACGAGTTCATCTCCACCGCCGCCCACGAGTTGCGCACCCCCCTGACCTCGGTGTTGGGGTATGCCGAGCTGCTGACCGGCACCACAGAGCTTGAAACCGGACAGCAGAAGGAGTTTCTGTCAGTCATCCTGAAGAAATCCCGGGTGTTGGAACGAATCGTTGATGACTTGCTGAATCTCAGCCGCGTAGAGTCCGGTCGGATGATCTATGTTGAAAAAGGCTATTTTGACCTCGGAGCCGAAATCGAGCAAAAGGTAAGGCAATTTCAAAGGGAATTTCTCAGCCACCATTTTGAACTGGAGGTGCCTCAACAGCCGATCATGCTTTGGATGGACGAAGGGAAAATTACCCAGGCCATGGAAAACCTGCTCACCAATGCAATAAAATTTTCGCCGGAGCAGAGTCTGATCAAAATCACTTGTGAAGCTGACCCAAATGAAGTTCAAGTCTCTATTCAGGATGAAGGGATCGGGATGACCCCTGAGCAGGTGGAAAGGGTGTTCGACAAGTTCTACCGCGCTGACACCTCAGATACAGCGCGACAAGGGCTCGGCCTGGGCATGACCATCGTAAAAAGCATTATCAAAGCCCACGAAGGCGAGGTCTGGGTTAAAAGCGAACCCGGCAAGGGCACCATGGTCTGCTTTACCCTTCCGTTAGAGAGTAATTCTCGCCAGACATTGCCGTAAGGATATAAGAGCCACAGAAAAACACCGACGCTGATAAAAAGCTGGGAACGTCTTTCATCTCTAGCCTAGCCCATGGGGGTGCAAGCTTGCAGTTCCAACCACAGAACCTATACCTGAATCTGTGAGTTCTGACCGGGCAATAGCGCAAGTCACTGGCCTGCATAAGCGTTCAAAAAACCACCGACGAACCGCTGCAGATTACTTTTCCTTTATCCTCAAAAGGAAGCCGTTATGAACCGCATTCAATCGCCGCAAAAAAACTCTTGGTTGATCACCCTCGCGCAGGCCGCCTTTTTTTTCCTTCGAGCTTTTTCCCTGGGCCCGAAAATCCATACTGGACGACGTCCAAAAGGCCCGCCAAAAGCCGGGGGGATCTTAATAACCTGCATGATGGCCTGTCTGCTGACAGCTTGCGCCACGGGGCCAGCCTTCATTGAAGAACCGTCGGCACCACGGCCGGATTTTGCCATATCAGCAACCGACGGCAATCTCTCTGCCGCCCTTAATTACCTGATCATTGCAAACGGCCCTGGCTCCTGGGTAGAAAATGCTCCTTGGGATGAATACGTTCTGACCTTGAAAAACCTTACCGGGGATCCGCTTACCATTGAAAAAGTAAGCTTGATCGACCCCAGAGGAGCCTATTTTGAAAGCGAATCAGACCCTGTACAGGCAGGGCAGAAAACAAGTGATCTGGCACAGCAATACGAGGAACTCGGGATGTCGATTGCGGTTGGGCAAGCGGCCTCCGCGGCGGGCATCGGCGGAATATTCGGTCCGATTTCTTCTATTTTCGGAATAACCCGCGACCATTACGAACAAAAGGAGCACGCAGAGATCAGAAACGAGTTTAACCGCCGACGATTCAACATTATCCGACTGCAAGGGCAAAAAAGCATTACAAACAGTGCCTTTTTCCCCGTCATCCCCAATCCCCAGGCCCTGATCATCAATTACAGAAAAGGAAATAACCCAGAAACGATTGAAATGTCGCTGGAAAAACTTAAAGGGCTTCATACCGGTGGATAAAGACTTTCTTCCGCGCAATGCGCGAAAGTCCGGCATTGCTCAAGGCAGCCTTACCCTTCCTTTGCCCCCCAAAAAGTGGATAAGGCTGGTAGTCTCAAGCGACTTGACCCTGCCTGGGCCTTAGGCGTTCATTAATTTCAATATGGCATCTATCGAGCCCAAGGGGCATTCCGTGCAAGAGATATCGTCACAAGAACCTTCCTCCTGGATACGATCACAGGCGGCCTCATGACTTAAATTACGGTACGCGATCAATGCATTGGTAAATGCTTCCTTCATGACTTGCTCCTTCCTGGGGACCTGCCCTTGCGATGGTTGGGCTTTCCTTAAACTTCATGGAGTGGATAAGGCTGCGTCATGTAAAATTTAATGCTGATTGGCCTGATCCTGAAAATTAGCCAAGGCCAATATACCAAGATGGAAAGAGAAGTCAACAGGCTTTATTTCCAAAACCCGGAAAACCGTAACTTCCTGCAAAACAAACGAAAATGTGGCGAGATTTTTGTATTACGTGGAGATGAGGGCGTCAGGGCCATCCATTGGAAATTCTTTAACTTTCCACCCTTGACCCGGCTGACTACAGGAGTGCAAGAAGGGTTTTGGTCGAAAAGGCCATCAAAAGAGCCCAGCCAAAGCTCATGAGCGTACCAATAATGATGTATTCAGCCTCCTTGCGCTGCTCCGGTTCCTTGACCTCACCAAACCGTAAAATTGACTTGGCTGCGACAAGAAAACCGACCCCCTGTGGCTCTCCTGCCAACACAAGAAGGTAAATCAACGCCCGCTCCAGCTGGCCTATCAGGCGACCGGCATTCGGCAAACTGGCTGAGGCGTTACCTATGGCCTCCTGAAAGGGGGCTACCGTCTTGCCAATCCAGAAGCCGCCCACCCGAATACAGAGGATGCCACCAGAGAGCAGCAACATCGCCTTGGTAAAAAAAGGGAAGATCGTTTGCCAATAAGGCACGACATCAACGGGAATCCAATAAACGCCTAAAGCCGTAAGAGCGGCAATATGCATCCCCTGGTCAGCCAGGAAGACCTTAGGGCCGTCTATTCCTGAAGCGGCCTTCAGCCCATCGATGACCATATGAGTGACGAAGACACCAGCCACAATCTGCCAACTGAGCCAAGCTCCGCATACCAGGTAGCTGACTGCCGTTACAATCGACGCATGGATGACAAGAACGCCGGCGTCCCTTTTGTTTTGGGCCATAAGGTCAGGTTGCAAAAGGAAATCGCCCAGCAAATGACCTGCGATCAAGCCAAAAACGATATCAAGGGTTTCAAGCCCCACCTACCCCTCCCTGGTGTTGTTATTTATCGGGCAAACAAATTATTAGTGCCACGTGAATTTCAAAAGCACAGATTGGCTGAGACCTTCTAGGGTTGCCTCTCCTGAAAGCAACCCTGGAAGGTTGCATCGACCCATAGCAACCTCTCAGGGTTGCTTTTTAATGAAATTCTTCGGGATCGATCTTCTCAAAAAAGAGCAGAGCCCTCTCCACGGCAAACCAGCCGGCCCCATCAAGGTTTTTGGCAACGGCCTGGCGGCTGACCGGAGAGGACCAGGTCTTGGAAATTTCGTCCTGGGTGTATCCAAGAAGGGCGCCTTTGACAGCAAGGGCCTGCTTCTCCGTCCAGCGTTCAGCCATGGCGCCCACCATGACCACAATCGTATTCAGAGCTTCAAGGTTACGGGGGGAGGTCAGGCTTTGAGGCAATGCAAGACGCAAGGTTTGTTTCGGCCCCATGCTGTCGAGAGCCGGGCCGGAGAGCCGGTAGGCCTCGCCATCAGCGCCTCCTTTGGAGACTTCGGGCATAAAATCTATGGTGCCAACCCCGATGGCAATGCGCATATCGGCCTTACGGGGGCCTGTCTCTGCCTTTAACGCTGCACGAAAAAACAGGGCAGCCCGGAGGGATTTGGCTGGTTGATTCAGCAGAAACTGGACACTGTCGCCCCTGAAGACATGGATCCCGTCGACAACGAGTCCGGGAAAGGATGCAATGAGCTCCTCGCCGGCATTGAGGATGGCATCATGGAGTTGACTGCGAGCCTCCGCATCCAGCCTCGATGACTTGATCGCATCCCCAGTCAAGGCAGCATAGTGCCTGTCTTTTTGGCCATCCATGAAATCCCTCCTAAACCCTCGAAAAGCCTTCAACCTCAAACAACTTCATGATCTGCACGGCGGTGGGCATTGCCGGTGAAAACTCCCAAAGTGGATCTCTCCCGATCCACCGCAGAGCATGAACAAAAGAGAAAATCATGCCCTATCTGCCGTCTCCCGACAAGCAGTTTTGTGAAAAACCATCCATCCTTGCCCGGGAGCTATGCAGAACTAGAAGCCGCCAGCCATGGGGCGCGGCCCCTGGCCGAGAAAATCCGGCGAGTGATTAAACAGGGGAAAAAGAGAGTAGAGTCCGGAATGGTTTTTGCGAACCGCTCGCTTTGCTCGCTCGAGACACTGAGGCTCAGAAAAAATCCTGTTCTTGGCAGACCGGCTTGAAAAACCAGGCGTCTCTGCTCCTTTGTGGCAAAGGGGGAGAAAGGTAGAATATAATTCAGAGGGCGTGGTCAACTCCCATCCATGGTCAGCGCTGGAAATGGGGTTCCGGATCGAGGAGTTCCGGAATGCCGGGGTGCAGTCCATGAGGACGAACGGGGTGGAATGCAGCTCAGACTAACCTGGAAGCCCAGAACCTGGCGGGCTGATTGTCGGAATCAGGGCGCCCCCGGAGGACAGGCCCGGTAGCGCAGACTGGGCGAGGACCGGATGTTCGCGTTTTACCGCCTGCATAATTTCGCTGTAGGCAAGGTCATCCAGCCGGAAATCAGGGGGATCGCGGTGCACGCCGGAGTAAAAGCGCAACAGACTCAGGTAGCGCTCTAAAAGGCTGGGCAGCAGAAAGTGTCTGCGGATGTGTTCCCGGCCGTAAGCGCCCAGGGCCGTGGCCGTATCGGGGTGATCGAGCAGGTGAGCCATCCGTGCAGCAACGATTTCCGCATCCATGGGGGCGGCCAGGTATCCCGTCCTGCCGTCGATGACCTGCCGGGTGATCCCCCCCACCTGAGAACCGATCACCGGCGTCCCCTGCCAGAGGGCCTCTGCGACCACCAGGCCAAAACCTTCCCGGGTCGAAATGTGTACCATTGCCCGGGCGATGCGCATCAGCGCGCCCACCACCCGGTCATTGTCGTCCACATTACTCCAGAACCGCACATCCGGGTCAGAACCAGCCTCGGCCTTCAGTCTGTCCAGAATCAGCCCTCCTTCGGGGTCATCGGTTGCCGTATTGCCGAGAAAGATCAGGTAGGGAGTCGGTTCGGTCTTTCGAACCTCTCTCAGGCGTTTGAAAGCCTTGAGAATGGTGCTCTGGTTCTTGTGGATGTCGTAGCGGGAAATGGCCGTCAAAATCGGACGCTCCGGGTCGACCCCGTGCTGCTGGAACAGCGGCGCAAGTATGTCAAGGGCCGTGCGTCTGGAGTTGAGCCGGTTCTTCGGCGCTAACGGGTCGATGCAGGGTGCCACCTGGTAGAGGGGAACCTGCAGGCCTGGGCCGATAAACTCCGGCATGGTAAAGATCGCCCCGGCGCACTGGTTGATGTAGGGCAGAAGGAATCTCCAGATTGTCTGGTTGGGTTGTGAGGTGTCGATGTGACAGCGCCAGAGCACGTTGCCGAAGAGGACGCCGTTCATGACCATGGCCGCTGGCTGGGGATCGTGAATCACCACCAGGTCGGAGACGATGTAGGTTTTTCGGGCGTTGGTATTGATGGTGTCGAGGTAGGCCCCGAAGATCTCTTCAAGGGAAATCGGCTGGTCCTCGCCCTGCAGGAGGTTGTGGAACTTTTTGGTGACCTGGAAAAACTCTTCGCTGCCGCGTATCCCGTACCAGCGAGCCTGTACCCCCAAGCCCCTGGCCAGCGGGATGAGGCTGCGAAGCATCTCCGCCACCCCTCCCCCCTCGAAGGTTGAATTCAGGTTGGCCCAGCCTTTACCTGCAACGGGGTCGGCCAAACGTTTCAGTTTTTCAACCCCTTCAGGCCCGATGTAGGGTCGGTAGTCTTCCACCCTGAGGATCGCTGAGGGTTCAAATTCCTCCAAAGAGGCCCCTGTTCCGAAGCTCTCGGCCATCATGACACCTCCCTCCAATATGGAAAGGATCTCCTTTCCCTGCATGTACGTTACAGTATACAGGAAATTTCGGAGCACACATGAGTCATGCCTGGCCAAGAGAAACAGACTTAAAACCAGTCAGGTGGACGCAAAACCAATAATGCAAGGCGGGCGCTCCCCCTATGGAACTTTGGGGCTTTCCCGAAATAAAACTTCGGTAGAAATGTATTGGATTTGAACACCCCCCAAGATTGCCCCCGCGGTGGAGGAAGGGAAAAGACGGCAGAGGCTGCCATTTTTTGTCACCATCGTCGGATAAATATCTTTCTGAAGCCCTTGAAAATGCCTGCCAGGGATCACCCGTCCGGGCGCTTGCAAGCGTCTGGGGAAAAGGCATATTTTGTGCTTAAACCAGTTGATTTCCGGCACGCCATGCCGCAACGCTCAAAGAACCCCCGGGTTTTTACGGGAGACCGTCAAAGGCCCGCAACTGAAGAAGGTAACTCGTATGAATGAGAAAAGCAGCGACTCCCCCCTCGACCAGGCGATCCAGGAGGCCGAAAATGGCAACGCCCTGCTCGCCCTGATGCACCTGGAAAAGATCCCCAGAGAGAAGCGAAATCCGCTGCACACGTCCTACCTTGGTTACTGCATAGCAAAAGAACACGAACAGTTCGGCAAGGCTTTGAACCTCTGCAAAAAATCGATCCAGCAGGCTCCTCAAAACCCTGTCTGCTACCTCAACTTCGGCCGAGTCTGCCTTATCGCCGGTCACAAGCACTATGCCATCAAGGCGTTTCGCCAAAGCCTGAAGATCGGCTGCACACCTCAAGTCATTGACGAACTGCAAATACTTGGTCTCAGAAAAGCCCCCGTGTTTCCCTCGCTACCCCGGGAATCCTTTCTCAACAGATATCTGGGGCTTTTTTTCAGCCGTCTCGGTCTTCGATAAAAACCCCAGTATCCTTATGAAGAGGGTGGAGACACATTGTTTACCAAGGGGAAAATAGCAGCAGCCCTCAGAACCCGAAAGGAATGCCGCTTCTGGCCGAAAGGGTGTAACTTTTAAGAATATCTATTTGGGTCCCCGTACAACCTATTGACAAATACTTCCTGTGAATGTATTTAAAATCACAATTAATTTGTGATTAGTAATTTTAGAGGGGCGGGTTTTGGGTACTGGGTTATCAGAATAATCTGTTTTGAATCTATGGGCCGCATCCATCGAGTTCTCTCTGATGGGCGGCCTTTTCTTTTATCGGCTTGCCGGTCTGAGTTTTCAGACCCTGTCAAAAGTCGATAGGTTTGACCAGGGAACCTGCCAAAGGAGGCTCGAACATGAAAGAGGGTATTACCGCACGCGTGGGACGTATTGTAAGTGCCAGTGTCAATGCCATGGTTGACGCTGTTGAAAACGTGGCTCCTGAACTCGTTATGGAAGAGGCAATTCGGGAAGTGGAGGGGGTGATCGATGAGATAAGAGCTGAGTTGGGAAAAACCCTCGCCAACAAACACCTGGCAGAGCAGCGCCTGGCAGAAGGCAGAAACCGGCACACCGACCTTACGGAAAAAACAGCTCTGGCGATTAAGGAAGGGCGTGACGATCTCGCCGAAGCAGCCATTGCCCAGCAAATGGACATCGAAGCCCAGATGCCGGTACTGGAAAAGGCGCTCACCGAGGCCAGGTCTGGGGAAAAGGAGCTGGAGAGTTACATTACCGCCCTGCAGGCCAAACGCCGTGAGATGCGCGAGGAATTGCGGACGTTTAATGCCTCGCGAAATCAGACCGCGCCGGCAGGGGCTACGGCGGCCGTTTCCAGCCCGGATCTTGCCGAAAAAGTCGCCACGGCCGGATCGGCCTTCGAACGCATCATGGAAAAGAATACTGGACTTCCCGGGTCTGCCAGCTCTGCGTCCAATGCCGGCAAGCTGGCCGAACTTGAGGACCTGGCCAGGAAAAACCGTATTCAGGAACGGTTGGCTGCAATCAAATCCGGCGATAAGTAGTCATCATGCTTGAATTTATCACAGCCGGACCCAATCAGCCTTTTGCCATTGCGCTGGCTGTCATGATCCTCATCGCCCTGATGGAAGGGGTTGGCACCCTTTTCGGGATGGGGCTGTCGAACATGGTAGAAGGATTTTTGCCCGAACTGAACCTGGAGGTCGATGTTGATCTTCCCGAGGGAGAAACGCCCTTTGCCCTATCGCGCCTGCTCGGATGGCTGCGCTTCGGCCAGGTTCCCGCCCTGATTCTGCTGATTATCTTTCTCACCACGTTTGGACTGATCGGCCTCGGCCTGCAGTCTTTGGCCGACAGCAGTTTCGGGCTCCTGGCTCCCGGATGGATCGCCAGCATCGCCGCCTTGACCCTTTCGTTACCGATGGTGCGTTTGATGGGAGGTTTTTTGGGTAAAATCCTGCCCAAAGATGAAACCAGCGCGGTCAGTGACCAGACCTTTATCGGTCGGGTGGCGGTGATCACCCTGGGGACCTCCAGACAAGGCTCCCCGGCCGAGGGACGACTGGAGGACCAGTACGGACAGGCTCACTATCTGATGATCGAGCCGGATCTCGCTGATGAGGAATTCTCTCAGGGGGAGCAGGTGCTTCTGGTCAAAAAAACCGGCAGCATCTTCCAGGCCATCCGCAACAGCAGTCGGGCTCTAGTTGATTGATCGGTTTTTTTCAACCTGAAATACAAGGAGCTTTAATTAATGCAAGGCATGTTATCTATCCTCATCCCGGCAGGCATCGTACTGGTGGCCATGATCACCATGGGTATGATTTTCGCCCGCCTCTACCGGAGGGCCAGCAAAGAACTGTCCTTCGTTCGCACCGGCTTCGGCGGCCAGAAGATTATCATGAACGGCGGCGCCCTGGTTTTGCCGGTGCTGCACGAGACCATCCCGGTCAACATGAATACCCTGCGCCTTGCGGTGAGCCGGGCCAACCAGCAGGCCCTGATCACCCGGGATCGCATGCGGGTTGACGTGCTGGCCGAGTTCTACGTTCGGGTCAAGCCCGAAACGGCCTCCATTGCCAACGCTGCTCAAACCCTGGGCCACCGCACGGTACAGCCCGAGGCGCTCAAGGAACTTGTTGAGGGTAAGTTCGTAGATGCCCTGCGCGCTGTCGCCGCCGAAATGGCCATGGAGGAGCTGCACGAAAAACGGGTCGATTTTGTGCAAAAGGTCCAGCAGGTCGTTTCCGAGGACCTTCTTAAGAATGGTCTGGAGCTCGAGTCCGTATCGCTTACCGGACTGGACCAGACCAGTAAGGAGTATTTCAACCCCGACAACGCCTTTGACGCCGAAGGTTTGACCCGGCTCACCGAGGCCATTGAAACCCGTCGAAAAAAACGCAACGATATAGAGCAGGACACCAAGGTGGCCATTCAGAACAAAAACCTCGAGGCCGAAAGGCAGAAACTGGAACTGAGCCGCGAGGAAGAGTACGCGCGGCTGCAGCAAGAGCGCGAAATCGAGGTACGGCGGGCAGCGCAGGGGGCCGAGATCGCCAGGGAAAGAGCCGAAAAGAAACGCGAATCCGAGGAGGCCGAAATTCTCGCCAAGCAGCAGGTCGACCAGGCCCGCATCAGCTCGGAGCGGGCGGTGGAAGAAGAGCGCATCGCCATGGAAAAGCAACTGAAGACCAAGGATATCGAAAAGGCCCGCGCCACCGAGTCTGCCGATATCGAGAAGAAAAAAACCGTTGAGCTTGCCGAGCAGGATCGCGCGATCGCCATCGCCGAGAAGTCCAAAGAGCAGTCGGTGGCTCAGGCCGAAGCCGACCTGGCCCGCTCCGAGGCGGTCAAGGCAGAGGAACAGGTGGTTACCGTGCGGGAGACTGAAGTCGCCGAACGTCAGAAAAGCATCGAACTGGTAGAGGCTCGCAAGCAGGCCGAGCGCGATGCAATTTCGGTTACTGTCGGGGCCGAAGCCGAAAAGCAGGCGGCTGAGGACTATGCCGAGGCGGCCCGAATCCAGGCCAAAGGGGATGCCGACAAGGCCCTGTTGGCTGCGGAAGGACGCGCAGAGGCTGAAAAGATGGAAGCCGAAGCCGCCGCCAAGCGTTACGAAGTCGACGCCGCAGGGAAGCGGGCCATCAATGAGGCCTCCAACATCCTTTCCGTCGAGCAGGTGGCCATGCAGGTCAAATTGGCCCTGATAGAGCATCTACCCAAGATCATTGCCGAGAGCGTCAAGCCGATGGAAAATATTGAAGGCATCAAGATCTTCCAGGTCGAGGGGATAAATGGCAGCGCCAACAACCTCAGCGCAGGAGCGGAAGTGGCCAGCGGTCAAGGCAGCCTCGCCGACCAGGTGGTTAACAGCGCCCTGCGCTACCGTGCCCAGGCCCCGATGGTAGAATCTCTGCTCAAGGAAATCGGGCTGAACGGCGAGGATATCAATGGACTCACCAAGGGCCTGAATGAGCAACAACCGCCCCAGGGGTAACCCTGAGGAAGTCCCCCGGCGACACCGGGTTTGGGAACAGAAAAAAAAGGCGGGCCGCTTCATGTTGAAGCGGCCCGCCTTTTTGCAAAATTCGAGGTCCAGGGCCAGGGCTGAAAGGTATGCAATGCGATTCCTCATATTCTACGGCTGCAAAATCCTAAACAGACAACTCTTGGTCATTGTCGAGCTGCCTGCATTTCTTGTCAACTTGGAAATCCGACCCTTCCCTAGTGAGCAGGCGGCCTTCCATGAAAATCGAAGTGACGATGATATAATTAATGGTGAAATAATTCTTAAGGCAGGGCGATTAGGGGTAAACGGATGACCGGTAAACCGCAGAACAGGAACCTTATGCAAAGTTTTCGATTCAGAAAAACACATGGCCTGATTGTCATTCTAAAGCGAGCGCTCACCTTCCCCTTCGTTCTATTTATCCTCCTCTCCGCTCTCTTTTTAATCCAATCGACAACTTATGCGGTCACTGAAGACTGGGTGCGTTCGACGCGAAACAGCATCCGGGCTTTGGACAGCGCCAGAGCCACGTCGGTGAAGGAGCTTCAGCAATCCCCTCTCCCGGCCAAAGAAGCCGCCGATTATCGAGACTTTGTCGTCTACCTCAATACCCGGATCATCACCTACTGCAGGGAGCTTTACCAAAGCGGAGCAACGACTGAACTGGCCGATCTGCCCTGCCCCTCAGCCGCCATGCTGGCCACCGAACAAGTCGAAACAAGGCGGGAAAACGGCAAGATGATCATGTCCAGTACACGGATTGGGGCATCCCGAACCCGTGCCGAAAAGACCGAAGACCTTCATGGAGAATTCCTTGATGCCCTGGGTGAATTCGACCAGATGCTTTTAAAAGAAGAGGAGAAAGTCGCCGCGCGGGTACCCCGCCAGAGGGAAAGCGGCGAAACCGGCCAAGGGGGCTACGGGACGGGTTCCGGGACTTCAGGCCGTGGCGGGGAGAGCGGTTCATGGGAAACCGCTTCGGCCTCCGAGAAGGGCATGGGGACTGACGAGAGATCCGCGGCAGAGGGCGCGACCGGGGAACAGAATGGCACGATGGGTGCTGGCGGCGCGCCCGATGAAACCCATGTCAAATCCGCAAAAGCCGGTGCCCCGGGAGGGACGCTTCCCCCCCCCGAAGATGATGATATCGTGGCCCGCCAACTGCGGGAAGCGGCCGAAAAAGAGCCGGACCCCGAACTGAAGAAGAAACTCTGGGAGGAGTACTGGAAATACAAGGGGGTAACCCAAAAGAAGTGAGTAAACACCAAATGAACAGACTATTTCTGGTACTTACGGCCCTGCTGATACTTTTTGGCTGTGCACACAAAGTGAAGGTCGCCGACGGGGTCAAGCCGATGCTGGCAGGTGAAGAACTGGCGGGGGCCGAGCTCCTCGATGTGGCTATCGCTGTCTTTGACTCCAAGGAACTGACCGAAAAGGACACTGAAACGCTGGGGTTGTCCGAAGAAATCCGGCGGGCCGAAGAGCGTTTTGTGCCGATCCACCTCAAATACACCATGCAGCGCTCAGGCTACTGGGGGGCGGTGCGGGTGGTGCCCGGTGAGAACAATGCCCATGTGCAGGTGCGCGGCACCATCGACCGTGCCGACGGCGAGGAGCTTTCTTTATCGATTGAAGCCGTCGATGCACTGGGCGTCCCCTGGTTTGCCAGAACCTATTCGGAACGTCTAAAGCCTTCTGAACATAAGGGCATTGTCCCGGAAAAGAAGGATCCCTTTCAGGACCTCTACAACACCATCGCCAATGACCTGGCAGAGCATCGAAAGAAACTCACGGCCGAGGAGGTTCTGGAGATTCAGCATGTCTCCGAACTCCGTTTTGCCCGGAACATGGCCCCCGATACCTTTGAGGGATATCTCGCCCTCGACGAAGAAGGCCGAAATAGCTTGAACCGGCTCCCGGTGGTGGACGACCCCATGCTCGAGCGGGTGCGGGCCGTGCAGGTGCGTGACCACATGCTGCTCGACACCATCAACGGCTACTACGACACCTATTACCAGGATCTCTGGCAGCCTTATGGCGACTGGCGAAGTCTGCATGCCGAGGAGGTCGCGGCCCTGAGAAAGGTCGAGAGCCAGGCCCTTACCAGGCAGCTGCTGGGGGCTGCCGCTGTTATTGGGGGCATCCTTGTCAGCGCCGGTGACAGCAATGCGGCCAACTCCTCCCTGCCCGGGGTGATGATCACCGGCGGTGCGGCCGCCATCTACAGTGGTTTCCAGAAAAGAGAAGAAACCAAAATACACAAGGATGTCCTTGAGGAGCTGAGCATCTCCTTCTCCTCGGAAGCCGAACCGCTGGTGGTAGAGGTAATCGGGGAAACCGTCAGGCTCACCGGTTCGGCCGAGGAGCAGTACCAGAAATGGCGCGAGATGCTCCGGGATATTTATGCCTCGGAAACCGGTTTGCCCCCAGGCCGCAGCGAGGTTGAAGGGGAGCAGGGCGACTACCCCGCAGAAGAAATGACACCGGGCCAATGACCGAAAATCCAGGCGATAAAGAAAGCGACACAAAACAGCCCGAAGGCCCCCCTGCCCTGGTGCCTCCCGACGCGACTGGGCAAGAGCCTACCAGACGCTCGCGAATCCAGCTGCTGCTGGTGTTGGCCTGCGGGCTGCTGCTGGTTGTTGGCGCTGTTGCGGTTCTGTTTTGGCCTCCTTTGCAGGAGACTCCACGGGTTGAAGAACCGCAGGCGCCGCAGGAAGCCAGCCCCATGGACCAGCCCAGCCCCGTGGCCCAGCAGCCGGTAGCGCCTCCCGGGGAAACCACCCCTGAGGCGGCTGCCCCGGATGAAGCCATACCGAGTGAGACCGCTCCTGAGGCCAACCGGCTGCTGGGTGAATGGCTGAAAAAGCAGGCTGTGGCAGAGGCGGAAAATATCACCGCCTGGGGGGGGAAGGACTACAGCAAAGCGGTTTCCCTGGCCCGTGACTGTGACCGTCTGCTGGGGGAACAGCAGTTCGTTGAAGCCCAGGGCGCTTGCAAAGAGGCCATCGCCGGGCTTGATCGTCTCATGGCAGAAAAGAGGAACCTCCTTGATGACGCCCTTCGCACAGGTTTCCTGACCCTTGAAAATGGCGACCCTGAAGGGGCTGCCGCCCACTTCCAGAGAGCGCTTGCCATCGAGGCCGACAACCAACAGGCCCAAAAGGGACTCCGCCGGGCCGCCCGTCTGCCCGAGGTGCTGCGCCTGGTAGAGGCCGGGCAGGCACAGGAGCTGGCCGGGGATGCCCAGGGGGCGCTGAAGAGCTTTTCCAAAGCCGCTTCCCTCGACCCGGACTTTCGCCCGGCGAGGAAGGGTCTTTCCCGCGTGCGGGCGGATATTTCCGAGAAACAGTTCCGCAAGGCCATGAGCCGTGCCCTGCAGGCGCTCGACAGAGGGGATCTGGCCGCGGCCGGGGACGCCCTGGCGCGGGCCCAGGCGGTTAAGGGCGGCGACCCCGCTCTGGCCGATCTGAAAAAACGGCTCTACGGGGCCCAGCTTAACCGAAACCTGGAGACCCTGCGGCGAGAAGAAGAATCCCTTGAAAAGAGCGAACGCTGGCGGGAGGCCCTTAGCGCCTGTGAACAGGCCCTGACCCTCGATCCCGGCGCTGCTTTTGCCTCCAGCTGCAGGGAACGGGCGAACCGGCGCATCGAGCTGGACAGCCGACTTGAGTCGATCCTGGCCCGGCCGGAGAGGCTCTTTGAGGATGGACCCCTTAACGAGGCGCGAACGGTTCTGGCCCGGGCCTCCGAGTTGTCCCCCCGGGGGTCCCGGCTCAGATCGCAGCTCGATCGGCTGACACAGCTGATCCGCGAGGCCGCGGTCGATGTCGAGGTGCAGCTCATCTCCGACGGCCTCACCGAGGTGGTAATCTATCATGTGGGGCGCCTTGGGCGTTTTCATGAAAAAAGAGTGGTTCTGCGCACCGGCGACTATACCGCCACCGGGAGTCGCAACGGTTTCCGAGATGTGCGCCAGACCCTGAAAGTGCGTTCCGGTTCAGGGAAAATGGTATTTACTCTGCGCTGCGAGGAGCCGATTTGAGCCGCCTGATCGAGATATACGGACTGGACGAGCCGGATGAGCTGCGAAGGCTCGATGAAACCAGCCTGCCGCTGGTGATCGGCAGCGATGCCAGCGACCATATCCGCCTGCCAGGCCAAAGCGGCACGATCGCCTATGTGGGGGAGTCCCGCAGCCACCTTTTTCTGCAACCGGCAGAGGGCAGTCCGGTTCATTCTCTTTATCACAACGATGATCCTGTCACCGACTCGGTGTGGGTGAAGTCCGGCGATACAACCCGTATCGGCGAATTTCTCATCCGCTGGCATCTCTCTGGTCGCCGGGTGGAGATCCGGGTGGTTCGGTCCTCACCACAGGAAGTGCCTCCGCCGATTGCCCCTTCTGCGAGAGTTGAACCGGAGGCCGAAAAAGAGAGACTTCACCCGGTTCTGGAGGCCCCCCGGCAGGGTAGCCGCAGGGCCCGTCCTCTGCTCATCGCCCTGTTTCTCCTCCTGCTGGCCTGCGTGGCCTTTGTTCTGCTGGCCAAACCCCTGGTGATCACCCTGATACCGGACCCTGACCGCATGTCCGTCTCAGGCTTCCCTCCGGCGGTGCGACTCGGCGAACGCTACCTCGGGTTTCCCGGCCGCTACGTGCTGAAGGCCCAAAAAAGCGGCTATCGTCCCCTTAAAGAGGAGGTGTTAATTACCGGCCGCGGCGGCAGCTACAGGTTTTCTTTCAAAAAGCTGCCGGGGATGATCGATGTTTCGAGCAGTCCCGACGGAGCCACCCTATGGATCGACGGGGCTTTAGCCGGAGAAACGCCCCTGAACGATGTGGAGCTTGCCCCCGGAAGCCACACCCTGAGCGTTAAGCACAAACGCTATCTGCCCTTTGAAAAGACCATTTCGGTAAAGGGGGCTGGAGAAAGACAGGACCTGCAGGTTGAACTTCAGCCGGCCTGGGCCCTGGTCGCGGTGCAGTCAGAGCCTGCCGGGTCCACCCTTTTTGTCGACGGAGAAGAACAGGGGGTGACCCCCCTGGAGCTGGAGGTGCTTGCCGGAAAACACCAGCTGGTCTTCAAAAAGAAGACCTTCGCGCCCCTTGAGGCCGAGCTAACGGTGAAGGCGGGCCAGGATATGAACCCTCCCGCATACAGGCTTGAGCCGGCTGCGGCCACCATCGTCATCGCATCGAACCCGTCAGGCGCCACGGTCACCGCTGACGGCACCTTCAGGGGACGGACTCCGCTGACCCTGTACCTGAAAGCTGGCGTGGAACATCAGATCCGGCTTAGCTCTGCGGGTTACCTGCCCCAAAACCGCAAACTAAAGCCCGCCGCGGAGGAAAGACGGGAGATCAAACTCAGGCTCGAACCTGAATACGGTGTGGTCTTTATCGCCGCGACCCCGCCGCATGCGACCCTTTACATCGACGGCAAAGAGCATGGCCAGGCCACCGGCCGGCTGCGTCTTCCTACCCGGGCTCACACCGTCGAACTCCGCGCCAGCGGATACGAGAGGGTGACCCGGACCGTCACCCCCCGGGCCGGCTACAGCCAGCGACTGGAGATCAGCCTACCCGCCACGCGGGCAGCCGCGGCCACCGCCCCCTTCTCCCCTTCAGCTTCCGCTTCCACACCCCGCTCCCCTTCCTCATCGAACACCAGGACAGCTAGCGGGCAGAGGCTGATCCTGATTGAACCGAAAGCGTTTCTCATGGGTGCCTCGAGGCGCGAACCGGGACGCCGGGCCAACGAAAGCGAGCACCGGGTGAGCCTCAAACGCCCCTTTTATTTTTCCGAGCGGGAGGTGACCAACCGGGAGTATCGCCTGTTTCAGTCGCAGCATGCCTCAGGGGCCGCTGGCAACCGCTCCCTTGAGGTCGATTCCCATCCGGTGGTCAATGTCACCTGGGAGGATGTGGCACGCTATCTGAACTGGCTGAGCAAAAAAGACGGCCTGCCCCCCTTTTACCGGGAAACAAGCGGCAAAATGCTGCCGGTCGATGCTGCCGGCATCGGCTACCGGTTGCCTACCGAGGCGGAGTGGGCTTTTGTTGCCCGGATGGCAAGGCGAAAAGAGCGGGCCCGCTACCCCTGGGCAGGGAACTATCCGCCAAAAAAGGCAGTGGGAAATTTTGCCGACGAATCGGCCCGTCATCTCTTGCCGGTGGTGATCGCAGGCTATAATGACGGCTTTGCAGCCAGCGCGCCGACCGGTTCTTTCAGCGCCAATGCGGCGGGCATTTATGATCTGGGGGGCAATGCGGCGGAATGGTGCCATGATTATTACACCGCCTATACGGTAAGCTCAGGCGCCGGCGAGGTTGACCCGATGGGGCCTGCTACCGGGACCCACCGCTTGGTCCGCGGATCGAGCTGGCGCGATGCCAGCATTACCGAGCTTCGCCTCAGCTACCGCCGTTACAGCCGGGAGGCAGCCAGTGACATCGGTTTTCGGGTCGTGAGGTATGCCAGATGAGAAGACTCGCTGCAATGGCCGCTATCGCCTCAATAACCGCAATGGCCGTCTGGATGCTCCTCGGCGTCCCGGGGTTCGCCGAGGAGCGGGACGCCGGCAAAAAGGAGCAGGAAGCCGCCGAGACAAGCGAGGTCAAACCGGGGAAGAAAACCGGGCAGGATGACTCCCGGAAAAAAAAGGGGCCGGGATGGCCGCGTCCCTTCAAACCGACGGAGGAGATCAGCGCCGACAGCACCGTTCCTTTTCCGACCGACATTTAACCCGGATCCGCGAAACCCTGGCTGCAAATTCTTTATCCACCCGCTCCCACGGAGCCGGCTTTAAGAGGTGACAGAGGCTATGCGAGCAAAGAACTTCCCCACCGAAATGGTCTACCAGGTTTTCAGTCTGCTCTTTGTCTTCATCGTGGTCCATGGAGCCTACGTTTCCCTCATCCGCCCCAAGGCCGAGGCCTTTCTGGCCCTGGAACAGGAGCGGCTTGCCCAGTCTCCGGATGCGGTTCAGACCCAGAATTTTTTTGTGGTGATCCGCGATTTTGAGCAGGAGGCCTGCCTGATCCTCTTTTTCTGGGCCCTGGCGATTCTCGCCTTCAAGGGGGTCGGGATCTGGCGCGAGCAGGTTCAGCTCGATGAGGACCTGCTGCAGCTGCCGGGAGGGATGCCCATCGGCCCTGAAGACACGCGGGAACTCATGGACCGTCTTCAGGAGCTCCCCGAAACCAGGCGCCATTTTCTTCTGCCGTCGGCCCTGATGAGCGGGATCCAGCGTTTTGCCTCCACCCGCAATATCCAGGATGCCGCCACCGCGGTGCGGGATATCTGCGACACCCATGGCGACCGGCTCGACGCCGAACTCTCCATCATCCGCTACACCGCCTGGGCCATCCCTTCGGTCGGTTTTATCGGCACGGTTCGCGGCATCGGCGCAGCGCTCTCTCAGGCCCACCGAGCCGTCGAGGGGGATATCACCGGGGTGACCCAGAACCTGGGGGTGGCCTTCAACTCCACCTTTATCGCCCTGGTTCTGTCCATCGTGCTGATGTTTTTCATCCATCAGCTTCAGCTCAGGCAGGACCGGCTCATTCTCGACACCGACTCTTACTGCCAGAGGAGCCTGGTCAACAAACTGCGGATCAACCCCGCGCCCTAAACCCAAATCCGAGGGACCTTGGTGCCCCGGTCTCTTGAATCTGGGTTAAACCGAGGATCTTTCCGTGCCCGAACGCCGCCGTACTCCATCACAGTTCAACCTGTCCTTTCTCGATATCATGTGCTGCGGCTTCGGTGCCGTTGTCCTGCTGGTGATGCTGCTTAACGGCGACATGATCTCGACCAGAAAGGAGATCGTCGCTGACCTGCGCGGCGAGGTGAAGCGTCTCGAGCGTGAAGTCGTGGCCGGCAGGGAACATCTTGTCAGCCTGCAGAACAGCATGACTCAGACCGAGAAGGAGCAGGTGCGCACCGAAGGGCTCTCGAGGCAGGTGCTGGTCCGCATTCGCCACACCGAAGAAGAGTTGGCCAATATGCGCGGCAAGAGCCAAGCCCTGCAGAAGCATCTTAATGCCCTCAAGTCCGACCTGCTCAACCTGGAGGAGCAAAGCCGCCGTATCGGTGCCGAGCAGCAGGAGGAGCTTGCAAAGGGGCAACAGGTGCGCAAGTTCATCGGGCAGGGGGACCGCCAGTACCTCACCGGCCTGCGCCTCGGCGGCAAACGGGTCCTTCTGCTGGTCGATGCCTCGGCGAGCATGCTCGATGAAACAATCGTCAATATCATTGTTCGGCGCAATCTCGATGAAAAAACCAGGCGAGCTTCCCCTAAATGGCGGCGCACCGTAAGGACCGTGGAATGGCTTGCCGCCAACCTCCCCGCCGCAAGCACCCTGCAGATCTACACCTTTAACACAAGGGCCCGCCCCGCGGTGGGTGATCTGCAGGGACAATGGATTGCCGCTGGAGACCACAAGAGGGTCAACCGGATGCTGGCCGCCCTCAAGCAGACCATTCCCCAGGGGGGCACCAGCCTCCACAATGCCTTCTCGGAAATCGTCCGCATGGGCCCGCACCCCGACAATATTGTTCTGCTCACCGACGGCCTCCCCACCCAGGGCGAAAAAAAACCAAGAAAAACCACCGTCAGCGGGGACGAACGTCTCAAGCTGTTTCAGCAGGCGACCCGCATCCTCCCCAAATCGATCCCGGTCAACACCATCCTGTTCCCCATGGAAGGCGATCCCTTAGCCGCCGTCTCCTTCTGGAAACTGGGGATGGACACCGGCGGCTCTTTTCTGACACCGACCAGGGACTGGCCATGAAAAGACGCCGCCGGCCGATCGAACTATTCAGCATGTCCTTTCTCGATGTGATCTCCTGCGGTTTCGGGGCCATTATCCTGCTGCTGGTCATCTCGAAAATCTCCGAGCCCCGGGTGATCGAACAGGTCAATGCCGATCTGACCCGGGTGGTGGCCAAGCTCGAAGCCGAACTCTACGAGATCCGCGGACAGACCCGGATCCTCAACCGGGATCTGGTCGCAAAAGAGGAGCAGCTCTCCAGGGATAAACAGAAACTGGCCCGGCTGCAGGGGGCGCTCACCAATATCGAAGGGGAGTTTCACTTAACCAGCAAGGCCTCGCAGGCGCAGAGCATCATCGAGGACAAGTTCGAGTCCGCCAAGCAGGAGCTCAGCGAAGAGATGAAACGGCTTTTGGCCGGATACCGGCGGCCTAAAGAGGAGGCGGTGATCGGCGGGGTGCCGGTGGACAGCGAGTACATTATTTTCGTCATCGACACCTCGGGCAGCATGCAGCGCTTCGCATGGCCTCTGGTGCGCAAAAAGATGAAGGAGATTTTGGATATCTACCCGCGTGTCCGCGGCGTTCAGGTCCTTAACGACATGGGCGACTATATGTTTTCCCAGTATGCCGGGCGCTGGATTCCCGATTCGAAGGCGCGGCGACGGGCCATTCTCGAGCGGCTCTCCTCCTGGGCCCCCTTTTCCAATTCGAGCCCGGTCGAGGGGGTCACCAAGGCGATCCAGCGCTTTTATGCCCCGGATAAGCGGATCAGCCTCTATGTCTTCGGCGATGATTTTTCAGGGGGGCTGATGCAGGATGTCATCAATACGGTACGGCGGAAAAACAAAGGAGGCCGCCAGGGGAGCCGGGTGCGCATTCATACCGTCGGTTTCCCCGTGCTGCTGGCCCAGCCCGGGGCCGGAAGAAACGCCGCCCGCTTTGCCGCCCTGATGCGCCGGCTGGCCGAGGAGAACAACGGAAGCTTTGTGGGGCTGAGCAGCCTGAGATAGAGGCTTAGAATCGGACATTCACTGCAAGGGCATAGGTGCGAGGCAGGAGCTCGGCAGAGGAGGCGTTGGTAAGACCGCGGGAGAGGGCCAGGGAGACAGATTCTTTGACCGGGTAGCCGACTTCGCTGTCGAGCAGTTTGACCAGAGTCTTGACCAGCCCTCGCTGTCTTCCAGGGGGCCCTTTGAAGGTGAGGTGCTGACAATTATTACAGCCCCTGGTCACGCCGGATGCGCAAAAAGGAGGGGAACTTTGGGATTCCGGACTGGTAGCAGCCGTAATACTTAAAGGTAACGACTGCACCGACCGGCGGCGGGTTTTCTCTTTGGGCATCGCTGAAACCGGTGCCGATCTTAAAACGCGTCCCGTTTGGCAATTCGACCCGCAGCGAACCGAGCCTGCCGAGGTGCTTGCCCTGGCCGGGGATATGACCAATCACCACGCCCTCGGCATCCTGAAAATCCTTGACCTTGAGAATCTCGGCACTGCGCCCGGCGGCATAGAGGGCATAGGGATTTCTGACGATCAGCCCCTCGCCGCCGAGTGCTTCCACCCGTTGCAGCTCCTGCTGCAAATTCGCCTGATCCCCGACACGAACCTGGGGGATCACAAAGGCATAACTTGAGGGATACCCGGCAAACCAGGCCCTGGCACTTTCGATGCGTGTTGAAAAACCACCGGCTGCCTCAGGTGCATCAAAGACGGCGAACTGCAGCTGCATCCAGCCGTCGTGGGGCTGCTGCTTCAATACGATGGCCGCCGTGTCTTCAAAGGTGCCGCGGCCACCCCAGAGTTCACCCTCAAGGGCAAAGCCGGGCAACCCCCGGATAAAGACCGCCGGAGGATACAATAGCTTGCCGTTCTTGGACCACAGCTGCCTGCCGTCCCAGTAGCCCCGAACTCCGTCGAGCTTTTCGCTCATCAACCAGCCACAGATCTCGGTTTGCCCGGTATAAACCTGGGGGAGCATCCTCCCGGAAGCCGCGGCATAGGCAGCAGGTAAGAAAGAAATGCCCAGCAGCAGGCAACAGAGGCCCTTTCTCAGACTTATCTGCATAGATTTTGAGGGATAGCCTTATGACGATTAATGGTCTCCGGGGCATATGGTGTAATTCCCATCGCTTCTTCTTTCAAATGGCCCTGATGACATAAAGGATCACCACAGCGGCTGAAGTCGGTATTTGTCGATCTACCTGTATTTCTTGTCAACTTGGAAGCCCGTACCTTTCCTTCGGTTTTTGCGGACGAACCATCTATCTTAAACATGCGCGGCCGTAAAAAAATCCAGTATCCCCAAGAACCACGAACCGCTTGACACCACCAGCAATACAACGTACTATCCGCATAATCAACTTTATCAATTCAAAACCCAGACAATCGACACAAATGGAGTTCACATGAACAAGACAAACCAAGTCCTTTTCGCCCTTTTACTTCTGCTGGCGCTGTCTTGCGAACCGGCCTTTGCCCAGACTTTCGGCGCCGGACTGACCCTGCCCGAATCTACAGCGGTATCGAAAATCCTTGAAAACCCGGACAGCTTTGTCGGTGAGAAACTCCAGGTTCAGGGTCTGGTCATCGACGTTTGCGCCAAGCGAGGCTGCTGGCTCTTTATTGCCGGCGACAAGCCTTTTGAGAAAATCCGCATCAAGGTGGTTGACGGTGAAATCGTCTTCCCCATGATCGCTCGGGGTAAAGAGGCTGTGGTGGAAGGGGTTCTTGAGAAAATCGTTCTGTCCAAGGAGCAAGCCATCGCCAGGGCGCATCATCATGCCGAGGAAAAAGGCGAGGCCTTCGATCCCTCCTGCGTGCTATCCGGCGAAACCATCTACCAGCTTAGAGGCCTTGGTGCCGAGATCAAAGGGATATAAACTCAATTTCCATGAACTGGCGTCGCTGGAACCATGTCATCCACCGGGATCTTGGATTTCTATGTATCGGCCTGACCCTGCTCTATGCGATTTCCGGGGTGGCGGTCAACCACATGGCGGACTGGAACCCCAACTACAGGGTTGAAAAGGTCAATGCCCAGATCCCACCTCCTGCTTTCAGGGGGATCGCTACCGACAGCCAAATCCGTAAACTCCTGGCGAAACTGGAAGAAAAAGGGAGCTACGAGAACAGTTTTCAACCCGACCCGGACAATCTGTGGATTTTTGTCGAAGGGCGTGTCATCAGGGTAAACCTTGCCAGCGGTGCTGTCGAACATGAGAGGGCAAGGCGCCGCCCCCTGCTCTACCCGCTCAACTTTCTCCACCTCAACCACCCCAAAAAGGGCTGGACCCCCGTGGCAGACCTCTACGCAGCAGCGCTGCTGCTGCTTGCCGTCAGCGGACTGCTCATGCTGCCGCGCAACCGTCTTCTGAAACGCAGAGCACTCTGGCTCACCGCCGCCGGGGTGGCCCTGCCTCTATTCTACCTCTTTCTTTACTACTGAATCCAAACGTCAGGTTGCTCGCAGTCCAGGAAACGAAATCCGCCTGATCTCTGACCTTCGCACGAAGAAAAAAATCATCGATCCAGTGCTCTGCCGGATAAATCGAGGGTGATTTTTACAAAAGTCTTTTTCGATGTCTATGCTGTTGCAGTCCAAGATTCACCAGATGCAGGGGAGACCTTGGCAACTGGATTCTGATCCCGAAAATCGCCATATAAGGATCTTAAGGGGCCGCGAATCAGACTTTTCCCCTTGTATTTCAGCCCGACTCCAAAAAAAACCGGCAAAATTCGATGGCAGAACCTTGAGAGCTTCAACCTGTTGGCCGAGGCCGGCCGATGCCATAGCCCTGCATGAAATTAACCCCGATTTCCTTAAGTTTGTTCCGGATGGCCTCGTTCTCGACGAACTCAGCAATCGTTTGTTTCCCCATGACCTGCCCTATATCATTGATGGCTTTAACCATCGCCAGATCCATGGGATCGTCAAGGATATTTTTCACAAAAAGACCATCGATTTTCAAAAAGTCGACTGGCAGATTCTTGAGGTAGGCAAACGAAGACAATCCGCTGCCGAAATCATCCAGAGCAAAGGAGCATCCCAGGTCCTTGAGGTCTTTAATAAAGGCAGTGGCGCGGGACAGGTTGGCAATGGCCGCGGTTTCAGTGACCTCAAAGCAGATCTTCTCCGGCGGAATGGACCAATCTTCAAACTGCTGGATCAAATATCCCAGAAACGCCTCATCACCGAGAGAAAGGCCCGAGAGGTTAATGGAACACAGATACAATCTTTCCAATCGCGCAGGGTTCTCGCTGAGCCATCTGAATGCCGCGCCGATGACCCAGCGGTCGATCTTGCTGCAAAGATTGTAGCGCTCGGCCGCTGGTAGAAAAATCCCCGGAGACACCATCTCTCCTGTTTCGTCTTCCAATCGCAGCAACAGTTCATAATGTTCAGCCTCGGGGTCGCTGCCCGTGGCTGCTACGATCGGCTGCAGGTAGAGAAGAAACCGGTCCTTTTCCAGCGCCCATGGCAAACGAGCCGCCCACTGCATCTCACCGTGACGCCGGGCCAGGTCCTCGTCGTCTTCGTGATGAACATGGACGCGGCTGCGCCCCTGCTCTTTTGCCATGTAGCAGGCAGTATCGGCTGCGCTCAACAATTCGGTAATTTCTCCACTGCCCCGGGTGATGGGAACAAGGCCAATGCTCACGCCGATGTTAAAGCTTTTGTCCTCCCAGAAAAATCGGAAGTCAGTAACAGCGTTGATGATATTCTGCGCCACCTGAGCAGCGTTTAGAACCGAACACCCATCCATGATCAGCCCGAACTCGTCCCCCCCCAGGCGGGCCAGTGTGTCCCGCTGCCGCACATGCGTCTGCAACATCTGGGAGAGCTGACGCAGCAGCTCATCCCCTGCCACATGGCCACAGGTGTCATTGACCAGCTTGAACTGATCCAGGTCCAGGTAACACAGGGCATACTCGCCCCCCTCAATTCGCGCCGTCTCCAGGGAACGTTCCAGGCGGCGCTCGAACTCACGCCGATTGAGCAGGCCGGTTAACGGGTCATGCGAAGCCTGGTATGAGATCTCTTGCGATAGGCGCCGCTCTTCGGTGACATCGCTGAGAACCAGCACCCTGCCCAGGATATCGCCCTCTTTGCCACGAATCGGGGCTGCCGAGTACTGGATGGCGTACTCCTGGCCCGCCCGGCTGATCAGCGTAGTCTGGTTCACCAGGTCTGTGGACTTTGCCTCTTCGAGAGGTTGGTCGACCGGGTTCTCCACCAATTCCCGGGTCTGCTCGTTAATGACATGAAACACCTGCTCCAAAGGCCGGCCCCGAGCTTCATCGATCGACCAGCCGGTCAAACTCTCTGCCACGGGGTTCAGATACTCGATAGAGCCTTCAGCATCGGTACTGATAACCCCTTCGCCAATGGAATGGAGGGTAACCTGGGCGCGTTCCTTTTCCTCGAAAAGCGCCCGCTCGGCGCGCTTGCGTTCGGTAATATCGGTAAACGTCGCATAGACCTGAAATGGTTTATCCGCTCCAGATCTGAATTGCGGAATAGCATTGATGATGATCCAGCTATGATGCCCTGCGTCTGGATGAAAAATCCCCATGATAGCATTGCTGACAGGTTTTCCGGTTTTCAAGGCCATCATGGTAGGGTGAGTATCTCCGGGGTAGTCGCTGCCGTCTTCATGAACAGTTTTGCAATGGGGAGCTAACGAGGTAAGCCCCTGCATCTGATTTAACGACAACCCCAGAATGCGTTCTGCGGCCGGGTTGGCTGAATTGATCCGACCATCGGCATCTTGATAGATCACCCCCTGCGCCATGGTCTCGAATAGCTGACGGTACTTCTTCTCGCTCTCACCTAAATTGCGCAGGGTAAGCAGACTGGAGAGGCTGTCCGCAACGCGCCTGCCGATTTCATCCAACAACCCCAACTCTTCTTCAGTAAACACATGAGGATGTTCGCAGTGGTGGATCCCCAGCAACCAGGGTTTGTCGACTTTTGGATAAAGGACCTTGAGCATCTGCGCCTGAACGTAGAACTCTCTAACGCTGAACTCCGGCACCACCCAACCTGTCGAAGCATCCTGGCAAAGCGGTCCTTCCGATTTCAAAGCCCGGTCAAAAACTGCAGCGAACTCGGCATTTACGTCCATCTCCATCCCTTGGGCAAGGGCACCGGGCCACCCGGGCCGGGTGCGTTCCATGGGCACTCGGCAGACCTGAGCCTGGGGGTCGCAGGGATAAAGCAGCCAGGCCCGATCACAGGAAAAAATATCGAGGAGTTCGGCCAGAACCTCGCTGAGCATCTGGTCCAGGTCGCTCGCCTTCCGGATGAGGCGGTTGATGCGCTCCATAGCATCGACGGCTTTAAGGTGAGCGTTGACCGACTCCTCGGCCTGCTTGCGTGCCGTGATGTCGCGGGCGATGCCGGCGGTACCGATCACCTGACTTCTTTCATTGAATATCGGCGTCTTGACCGTCTCAATCCAGCTGCGGTTACCGGCGTTGTCAACCAGCGGCTCTTCGACGCACTTGCGTTTTGCGGTTTGTATAATCTCCTGATCGTCGGCGCGGTAGGCACGGGCCAGTTCCTCATCCCAGGCATCAAAATCGGTCTTTCCAACCAGATCCTCCGGCTGCACCCCGCAGGCCTTGGCAAACGGCTCGTTAACAGCAAGAAACCTGCCTTGCTGATCTTTCAACCAGGCGATAGCCGGTATATTGTTCAGGATACCGGTCTGCTGCTGAATGCTGGCCTTAAGCGCCTTTTCCATCTGCTTGCGGTGGGTAATCTCTTCAACGACTCCCACCACATATAAAGGGTTGCCCAGTTGGTCTCGAATCAGCGCAGTGGATTGCGCACCCCAGACGGCATGGCCGTCCCTGTGCAGTAAGCATATTTCCAGGGAAATGCGGTCTCCTTCAGCCTCCCCCCCAAATAGGCGATTCAGAGCCTCCATATTGGGGTCACGATATTCCGGATGGGAGACAAAGGCCATGGACAAGCCAGAACATTCGGCCTCCGAATAGCCAAGCATTTTTAGAAAAGCCGGATTCAGCAACACGAAGCGACCATCGGCCCGGGTCAGAAAAGTGCCCACCGGTGCCGCTTCGAACATGCTCCGAAAGAGCTCTTCTCCCTCGCTGGGGGCATCAATCAACTTGGTTGCACCTTGTGCTGGCATCTGCATATATTCCTTCGCTGAGCGCGGTTTTTATCTGAAAGTGGAGACCGGACTACGCCCATACATCTAACGCTTCTCTGCCCTGAAAGACTGAATCGGAAACTTCTCCTGTGGCAAACCTGGAACGGAGCAGAGCAGAAGAACTCTTCGGCGCTGCAAGCTCTACACCAGAACTAACAAATTTTCAGTCAACCCTTGTCAATTTAGAAGCCCGCCCCCTTCCCTCCTGCGCCCCCTTCCATCTTTTGATAGAATAGACATCAGGCCTCCCCAGGAGGATGCAGACATGGACAAGATCACAGAACTGATCCATCAGATTCGCCATTACGGCACCTTGCGGTTCGCTATGTTCGCTGCGTTTCTGGCCATCACCGGCGGTCTTCTGGCCATCTTCTCCAACAGCTCATTCACCTTCACCCGCATTTTCCTCGCCCTGTTCGGCATCCTCGCCGCCGCGACCTTTGCTTTTCTCCAGGCCAGGCTAAGCGCCTACCATCACAGTTGCTGCACCTTTTTGAGAGACCTTGCAAAAAAAGCCCAGCCTCCAGTCGAAGAGGATTTCATCGACCAGATTTTTCCGCCGACAAAAGCCATCTGGTCGCATAAAAACCGGTTCGCAAAACAGCTGGCCGCACTTGCTGGCGAAAAATCCGCAACCTTTATCGGCGCCGTAACCATTTCGGTGCTGACCCTTCACACCGTAGTCGCCCTTATGTGGGTCATT